>JBCDBC010000145.1:0-8584 GCA_039184535.1 Bacteroidota bacterium
AGATAGTAGACCGCTTTAAGGGAATATTGGAGAATCCTGCCATCCAGAAAATAGGCCAAAACCTAAAGTACGACATGCAGGTCATGCGTAACTATGGCTGCATGATTCAGGGTGAGCTGTTTGATACCATGTTGGCGCATTATGTGAACAGGCCAGAAGCCAAGCATAATATGGATGACATGGCCAGAACTATGCTGAACTATTCTCCGGTGTCCATCACTACTCTCATAGGAAAGAAAGGGAAGAACCAGCTAAGCATGCGCGACATAGAGCCCGAAAAGGTGGTGGACTATGCCTCAGAAGATGCTGATATCACCTTACAGCTAAAGGAGAAGCTGGCTCCGCTAGTGAAGGACAATTTCATCTTTGAGAAAATAGAGCAGCCACTTATGCCTATTCTCTCAGACATGGAGTATGAAGGGGTAAAGGTAGATGAGAAAGCCTTGGCTGAGTATTCTGAAGAACTTGGAGAAAGAAGTGCCAAACTGGAAGATCGGATATATGAGCAGGCAGAAGAAAAATTCAACATAAATTCTCCCAAACAGCTTGGGGTAATTCTCTTTGAGAAATTGGAACTAGGGAAGGGGAGAAGTGCCAAAAAGACTAAGACAGGTCAGTACGTAACCAATGAACAGGTACTTTCTGATCTGGCCTACAAGCATGAGCTACCGGCAGATATTTTGGCTTACAGAGGACTGAAAAAGCTGAAGTCTACCTATGTAGATGCCATTCCAAAGTTGATCAATCCTAAGACTGGACGTGTACACACGACATTCTCACAATCAGTGGCAGTAACAGGCCGTCTCAGTTCTATCAATCCCAATCTCCAGAACATCCCCATCAGAACACAAGATGGACGGGAAGTGAGAAAAGGATTCATCCCAAGGGATGATGAATACATTCTACTGTCTGCGGACTATTCTCAGGTGGAGCTAAGGATCATGGCAGCCCTTAGTAAGGACCAGGCTATGATAGATGCCTTTCAGCAAGGATTGGATATCCATAGAGCCTCAGCCGCCAGGGTTTTCCATGTCAGCCCAGATGAGGTAACAGCCGAGCAGCGTTCTGCCGCTAAGACGGTTAACTTCGGGATTATTTATGGGATTTCTGCCTTCGGTCTTAGCCAGAGAATGGACATTTCCAGAAAGGAAGCCAAGGACATCATTGATACTTATTTCTCTCAATACGCTCGGGTGAAAGCCTATATGGATGAGAGTATAGAGTCGGCTAAGAAGACGGGCTATGCAGAGACCTACTTCGGGCGTAAGCGCTACCTGGCTGACATCAACTCCCGAAATGGGACCATACGCGCCAATGCGGAGCGTAACGCTATTAATTCCCCCATACAAGGGACAGCAGCTGACATCATCAAGCTGGCCATGATCTCCATACACAAGGAGATGACTGAGAAGCGACTCAAGTCCAAGATGATTCTCCAGGTGCATGATGAACTGGTATTTGACGTGTATAAGCCTGAGCTGGAAGTGGTAGAAGAACTGGTGAGGAGAAATATGCTAGGTGTAGTGGACATGGAAGTGCCCATGGAGGTAGAGGTAGGTACTGGACAGACCTGGCTGGAAGCCCACTAATCAGTTAGTGTCTCTTTTTCCCATCTGGGTAACTGGGTGAGCACGCTAATGCCCAGTAGAAAGAGGATATTCATAGGATACTGGATCAGTACAATCTGGCTGTAATTAGCTACGATCATCCCAAAAATGACCAGGAGGTAGGCGGAATAGTAGTATCTGTTAGGAGAATTTTTCTGACTGAAATAGCGTTCTATGCCCACTTTCAGACTGACAAACAGCATGGAACAGTAAATAAATAAACCTATCCATCCTGTTTCCAGGGCTACTAAAGCATAGCCATTTTCAGGAAGAACCTTCTGAGAAAGCAGTTCCGAAGTTCTTCTTTCCCAATAAGCCGTTTTGCCCATTCCATTCCCAAATGGGTGATTTTTGATGAAGGGCTGGATGTAGGTATGTTGTTCTATGAGGACTTCATAGTTATTAGCCTTAACGCCTTTCAGCGTATGTCTGATTCTTTGGTTAAGTTCAGTGCCAGGAAAAAGGAATAAAAATACGATACCAATAGCTCCTACCGTAGCAGCGGCTACTATGCTTCTTTTTCTCAGGGTCAGAAAAGTGTGAAAGAATATCCCCACAGGAATGATGATAAGGGCAGTTCGGGTCCCACTAAACACCATGGCGCATAGCATAGGAATAGTAGCTAAGACCAGCAGACTCTTCTGCTTAAGCTCCATCCTACCTTCTACAATCAGCACATAGCAAAAAAGGCTCATGATGCTCATCAAAATCCCAAAAACAGAGGGATCATGAAGGATAGAGCATACTCTCAGTTTACCTGTATCAAACAGCAGGGCATAGTTGCTCTCTTCTCCATATAGCCATCTGTATTCATGCGGAAGTAATCCGAAGAAGTGCTGGTATAGTCCGTAGCAGGCGCATAGGAAAGAGATAAGAATGACGGAGGTAGTCAGGTGTTGGAGCAATTGAAGTTGCTGGATACTTCTACTTAAGAGGAAGTATAGTAGGAGAATAACACTTAACTCTCTGAAGGCAAAAAAGAGGAAATCACTTTTGGGAAGAAAGGGATTGAGAAACAGTAGGCAGGTATAAAGGATCCAAGCGCCTAATATGAAACTAAGGGGGCCTATTCTCCCAAGCTTCAGAGGGACCTTCTGTACGATCAACCCTAATAACAAAGTCCCCGCCAGTAAATCTATGGCAAGTTCCCAGTGGATACCAGGGATAAATTTTTTGAGCGGTATGATGATGAAGAAGGAAAGGACCAGCAAATTGATCCCGAAAGGAAGATGAAAGAGGCTAAGTGCAAGGGTAGGTAGGAGGATCACCCCGGCAAAAAAGATGAGTCCGGTACGGAGTCCTTGTGTCCCAAAGATGTAGGAAACCACCAAAGCCACAAAACAGAGCAATAGGTATCCCACTGGATTATTGAGCTTCTCCACAATCAGTCGCTGTTTCAGCCACTTTTTGAGAATACTCTTGGAGGATTTGATGGGTTGATCTGCCTTTTCCATGATTAAAACCAGACTATTTTCAGAAAAAATCCCAGACAAATCATGCCACAGAATGATAACACGAGAATCATGTGTATTTTCTCGTTGTGGGAAAGGTCTAACTCATTCAGGTATTTATGGATGTGTCTAAGCATGAAAGAATGAACTTTTTCATTCGGCTGGTAAAATATTAGGGATAAGACTCTTTGTCCTGTTTATTTGAAGTAGGGAATGATTAGGCTAGATGCTTAAACTTAGGGAATGCATTTCCACCTTCACAGTATCATTGAAGGAGAGGGAGAATTTTTTAGCCGAATCGCTATTATTGCTTATTGATCTGATCATGAATGTACGCTCATATTTCCACGTAGGATTATCCCACCTATTAATCACTGGCCTGACAGTTAGTATCCTGCTATTTGTAGGTGGATGTTCTGAAGAATCCTGTACTGGAATAGTGTGTGAAAATGGGGGTGTTTGTGAAGAAGGGGATTGTCAGTGTCCAGAAGGCTTTTTTGGAGCCAACTGCGAGGTGGCGTTGGATCCTTGCTTAAATCAGGAATGTGGTAATGGGAGATGTGAAACTACCTCTGCCAACGAAGCTGTATGTATATGTGATGAAGGCTATGAAGGGGCTAGTTGTGATATAAGCTGGTCCAACAGGTTTTTGGGAGATTGGGTAGCAGTGGAAAGCTGTAATTCTATGTCTATGACTTTTGCTGCTCCCATAGTGGATGGCCCTCGTTTCCAGCGTTTTACCATAGAGAATTTCCATAATGCAGTTAGCCCTACCTCAGGTGCCAAGGTGGTAGCTACCTTACTTTCCCCTACCAGTTTTGAAATTCAACCTCAGTTTATGGAATTTGGGAGAGTGAGTGGTCAGGGGCTTTTAAGGGAAGACGATCAGCAGATTATCTTCAGCTATGAGATAGCTACTCCCTCAGATACCCTGGATTGTGTAGCTACCTTTTCCAGACCCTAGTACCCTAATGTTAATTCTAGGGTAAGTTCTAGCTCCCTAAAAAATTCATCGGAGAAATCCATTTAACCTACCTTCCCGGCTTTTCAGTCTGCTTTCATTGCTAATGGCCTATGTAGCTGATAGACAAATACTCCCTCTAGCTATCTTTGAAACAAATAAGGAACAATTGTTCCAAGGGTCGGACAATAATTAACTAATATAATTCATTGTTCGAGTGAGGTGACAATATGAAGGAGCACAAGTATGCATTTAGGTTTTTTGTGATTCTTACAGACATAATTCTTACGGATTTATGTCTAAAACTCGCTTATATCATAAAATTTGGGCAAGAGGCAGCTATAGAAGATTATTATTTCTCGTTCTTCTATGTATTCACGATCAGTTGGGTAGCGGCAGGCTTACTAAGTAATGTTTACAGCGCATCCCACATATTTGATTTCAAGCGCTTCTTAAATAACCTCTTCTATGTACTCTGCTTTCACATACTGATAGTAGGGATTTACATAGTGAACCTGAAAGGCTATTATTTCTCAAGGCTCCAGATTCTATCCAGTTATGGATTTCTGCTGGGATTTGTGATTTTATTTAGGTTTTTGCTTTCTGCCGCCTTTCAATACTATAAGGGAATAAGTTATTATATCCGAAAAATTGTCATTGTAGGCGGAGGTAAATCAGCAGAGGACCTCTTTAATTACTTCTCTAAGCAAGACACTACCGTTTACAGATTTATGGAGGAAGTTTCTTCCGGCCTGATGGAAGAAGCTTATGAGGATGAAGTTTCTAGTAGATTGGAAGAACTGCAACAATTTTGTCTGAGAGAACAAGTAAATGAAATCTACTTTTCTCTTCCTTTGACTTCAACAGACCTGATAGAGGAGATTACCCGTTTCACAGATGATCACTTCATTCACTTCAGGATTGTGTCTAATTTGAAGTTGCTGGATAAAATGCCGGCCCGGGTGGACCTTTTTGGGCAGATCCCCATCATCACCTTACGCAAGGAACCCTTACGGATATTGTTGAACAGGGCTGTGAAGAGAACCTTTGATGTGGCATTTTCGCTCATTATCATCATGACGCTCTTTCCTACCCTGGTTCCTATCATTGCACTTCTGATTAAGCTGGAGTCTAAGGGACCTATCATTTTTAAGCAGCAAAGGTCAGGGAGGAAAAATAGAGAATTCACTGTCTATAAGTTTCGTACAATGTATGTAGAAAATGAGGATAGTGGAAATCAGGTCACTAAGCATGACAGCAGGGTGACTAAAGTAGGGAAGTGGCTGAGAAGGACCAGCATGGATGAGTTACCCCAATTTATGAATGTGCTCCTGGGGCAGATGTCAGTGGTGGGTCCCAGGCCTCATATGCTAAGGCATACGGAAGAATATTCCAAAATTATTCATAAGTATCTTTTTAGACATTTTATCACACCGGGTATTACAGGTTATGCACAGGTAAATGGTTTCCGGGGGGAGACGGCTAATGACGTTTTAATGAAGAAAAGGATAGAGTATGACACCTGGTACATAGAAAACTGGAGCCTGATCCTGGACATCAAAATCATTATCAAAACAGTCTGGAATATTTTATTGGGCGAAAGAAATGCCTATTGAGCAACATAAAACAGCAGATGAGTAGCAAAAGACAATATGAATAAGTTAGATATATTAGGTTCGCACATATCTACCGGCTCTTACAAAACTTTTGTTGAAGAAATAGTTGGGAAAGGAAAAAGACAGGAATCTTCCTATGTGTGTGTAGCTAACGTACACATGGTCATGGAAGCCCACAAGGACCTGGAGTTCAGGAAGATTCTCAATGAGGCAGATATTACTACTCCTGATGGAATGCCCCTGGTAAAGGGGATGAAAATATTATATGGTCATGAGCAGGACAGAGTAGCCGGGATGGATTTAATGCCGTCCTTACTACATGAAGCAGAGACAAGGTCCATGTCAGTGTATTTCTATGGGAGTACTGATGAGGTGCTAGGCAAGATTACTGAAAGAGCCAGGAAAGAATTTCCTCAACTTCATATTGCAGGTGCTTACTCTCCTCCCTTTAGAAAGTTGTCTGTGGAAGAAGAGAATGACATCATCAGGACCATAAATGAGGCAGACCCTCATTTGCTCTTTGTGGCATTAGGCTGCCCTAAGCAGGAAAAGTGGATGGCTAGGCATGTGGGAAAAATAGAGGCTTGTATGTTGGGAGTGGGAGGTGCTTTTCCCGTTTATGCAGGAGAACAAAGCAGAGCTCCCATGTGGATGCAGAATTTATCCCTGGAGTGGTTATACAGGCTGATATTGGAGCCGGGAAGGCTTTGGAAAAGATATATGATAACCAACTCAGCTTTCGTTTTTTACTTTGTGAAAAGGTGGATTGGCATGAAAGCTGGAGGATATCCAGACACTAGCCCTACTTCATGAAGTATTAAGTGGGCTGTAACGTAAAAGGTAAAATAGGATTGTCGCTTTTCTAAAGCAGAATTACATTTAGTCAATCATATAATCAGAATAAACAATTAATCACGTTCGTCATAAAGATTTATGAAGAAAGCTTTTATCACAGGAATTACAGGTCAGGATGGCTCATTCCTAGCAGAACTTTTGCTCGAAAAAGGTTATATGGTCCACGGCATTATCCGTAGAGCCAGTAACTTTAATACTGACCGCATTGATCACTTAATGGGTCATGAAAGGATAAAGCTCCATCATGGAGACCTGAGTGATAGTGCTAACCTTAATAAGTTGCTCAGTATCATCAAGCCAGATGAGATCTACAATCTAGGTGCGATGAGCCACGTGGCAGTTTCTTTTGAAGTACCTGAATATACTGCACAGGTAGACGCAGTAGGTACACTTAGACTACTGGACGCCATGCTTAATCATTGTCCCGAAGCTAAGTTTTACCAGGCCTCTACTTCAGAATTATATGGTAAGGTGCAGGAGATTCCTCAGAAAGAAACCACCCCTTTCTACCCAAGAAGTCCTTATGGTGTAGCTAAGCTATACGGATATTGGATAGTGAAAAACTTCCGCGAGTCATATGGACTTTATGCCTGTAACGGTATTCTTTTCAACCACGAGTCTGAAAGAAGAGGTAAGACATTCGTAACACGTAAGATTACCACTAACCTGGCAGAAGTGTCAGTAGGGTTACGTGAGACCCTGAAATTGGGTAATATGGATGCTGAACGTGACTGGGGATATGCTAAGGAGTACGTGGAAGGAATGTGGATGATGCTTCAGCAAGAGAAAGCTGAGGACTACGTACTGGCTACCGGTAAAAAATATACCGTTAGAGATTTTGTAGAAAAAGCAGCAAAACATGTTGGATATGACATCGTATGGAAGGGTGAAGGCGTAGAGGAGAAAGGATATGATAAGGAAACCGGAAAGCTGGTAGTAGAGGTAGATCCTAAGTACTTCCGTCCTGCTGAGGTTGAGCTATTAGTAGGAGATCCTTCTAAAGCCAAGGCTGAACTGGGCTGGGAAGCTAAGATCGACCTGGATGAGATGGTTGAAATCATGATGAAAAACGACCTTAAAGAAGCTAAAAGCAAGTTGTTACATGCGGAAAGAAGCTAAAATATACATAGCCGGCCATAGAGGTATGGTCGGCTCTGCCATTGTTCGTGCACTTGAGAATGCCGGGTATAAAAACCTGGTTTATCGTACTTCAAGGGAGCTTGATTTGAGAAGTGAAGAAGCTGTGGCGGCCTTCTTTGAAGAAGAAAAGCCTGAGTACGTAGTATTAGCAGCTGCTAAAGTGGGCGGAATTAACGCTAATAACATCTACAGAGCAGAATTTCTGCGTGATAACCTGGCCATAGAGCTGAACGTGATTCACCAGTCTTATCTGAACAAGGTAGAGAAGCTGTTATTCCTGGGAAGCTCATGCATCTATCCTAAGTTTGCTCCTCAGCCTATGCAAGAGGATCATCTTTTGACAGGTAGCCTGGAGCCTACCAACGAGCCTTACGCTATTGCGAAAATAGCCGGGATTAAGTTGTGTGAAGCATACAGAGATCAGTACGGATGTAACTACATCTCAGGTATGCCTACCAACCTTTACGGGCCTAATGACAATTACGACCTGCAGAACTCTCACGTATTACCAGCCCTGATACGCAAGTTTCATGAGGCTAAGGTAAACGGAAGCCCTACGGTAGAGATCTGGGGAGATGGAAGCCCTAAGAGAGAATTTATGCATGTAGATGACCTGGCGGAAGCTTGTCTGTACATGCTGGAGAATTATGATGAGAAGCCCTTTGTGAACATAGGGGTAGGAGAGGATATTTCTATCAAGGATCTGGCTTTGACCATCAAGAAGATTGTAGGATTTGAAGGTGAATTGGCCTTCGATACCAGCAAGCCGACAGGTACACCCAGAAAACTGATGGATGTAGGCAGGCTAAATGATATGGGCTTTAAGCCTTCATATAGCCTGGAGGAGGGAATCAAGCACGTGTATCAGGACTTCCTGAATAATATGGACAAATACGTTGCAGGCGAAAGAGTAGTAGCCTGATCATAAAAGAACTATTGTGGTTCCTGCGTTCC
>JBCDBC010000146.1:0-8577 GCA_039184535.1 Bacteroidota bacterium
CTGATGTAGTCTACGCAGGGGTACAAGGATCTGCATGGGGAACCCATCCAGAAAGAGGAGTATTCAAAACTACCAATGGTGGAGAAAGCTGGGAGAAAATCCTCTTCGCTAATGATAGTACAGGTGTAGGAGACATGATCATGGATCCTACCAATCCGGATAAAATCATCGTAAGCATGTGGGAATTCCGCAGGTGGCCATGGTTCTTCAAATCCGGGGGGAAAGGTTCAGGCATACACATTACCCATGATGGGGGGAAGAATTGGAAAAAGCTTTCCTCAGATGACGGATTACCTAAGGGTGAGCTAGGGAGAATAGGGCTAGCCATAGCACCTTCCAGTCCTAATGTGGTATATGCATGGATAGAGTCCAAGAAAAACGCCCTCTATAAATCTACTGATGGAGGAGCCGAATGGAAAAAGATCAATGATAAGCCTGAAATAGGGAACAGACCTTTTTACTATGCGGACATCTATGTAGATCCGGAGAATGAAAACCGCTTGTATAGCATTTACTCTGTAGTTTCTATCAGTGAAGATGGAGGAAAAAGCTTCAAGGTGATGCTACCTTATAACTATGTTCACCCTGACCATCACGTCTGGTGGATACATCCTGAGAACCCTTCCTTCATCATCAATGGGAATGATGGAGGGATGGCCATTTCTCGTGATAAAGGAGATAGTTGGCAGTTTGTAGAGAATCTGCCTTTGGCGCAGTTCTACCACATCAATTATGATATGGACTACCCCTACCATGTGTATGGAGGTATGCAGGATAATGGTTCCTGGAGAGGGCCTGCTTACATCTGGAGATCAGGTGGAATTAGAAACGCCTATTGGGATGAGTTGTATTTCGGGGATGGATTTGATGTAGTACCTGACCCTGTTCAGCCCAGAAGGTATGGATATGCCATGTCTCAGGGAGGAAACCTGGGCCGATATGACAGACAAACAGGCTATACCAGACGTATTAAGCCTGTTCACCCTGATGGCATTCCGCTAAGATTTAACTGGAACGCTGGAATAGCGCAGGATCCCTTTGACGAGTCTACCATTTACTATGGCAGCCAGTTTGTACATAAGAGTACAGACAAGGGAAATACATGGACCATCCTTTCTCCAGACCTGACCACTAACGACAGTACCAAACAGCAGCAGCAAAAAAGTGGAGGCCTTACTTATGACGTAACCCAAGCAGAGAACCACACCACCATACTGACCATCAATCCAAGTCCTTTGAACAAGGATGTGATTTGGGTGGGAACAGATGACGGGAACCTACAGCTCACCAAGGACGGAGGTACCAACTGGACCAACCTGATCGGAAATATTCCGGGTGTTCCAGCTAACTCATGGATACCCTTCATCCACCTGTCTAATAAGGACGCTGCTGAAGCCTTTGTCGTGATCAATAATTATAGAAGAAATGACTGGACTCCATGGGTGTTCCATACCAATGATTACGGAGCTACCTGGACCAGAATTGTAGATGAGAATAAGGTATGGGGATATGCCATCTCCTTTGTGCAGGACCCTGTAGCAGAAAACCTCCTGTTCCTGGGAACGGAGTTCGGCCTATATGTCAGTATAGACAAGGGAGACACATGGACCAAGTGGACACAGGGCTTTCCAACTGTTTCTACTTCTGACCTAAAAATTCACCCAAGAGAGCAAGACCTGGTCATAGGTACCTTCGGACGAGCCGCCTTCATCCTGGATGATATTCGTCCGCTGAGAGAAATAGCCTTAAGAGGAGCTGAAGTAACGGATGCTACTGTACATGCCTTCCCTACGCCTGACGGGATTATGGCTAGCAGAAGACAGGCTTCAGGTACCAGATTCTATGCTGACGGAATGTTCGCCGGAGAAAACAGACCTTCAGGCGCCATGATTAGTTACTGGGCTAAGCCAGCTTCCAAGAAAGACACCGCCAAGATACAGATCTTTGATGGAGATGAGTGTATCAGAACACTCACTCAGATGCCTGATAGCGGTATTAACAGGATACAGTGGAGAATGGACAAAAAAGGGATGAGAAGTCCCGGTACGCCTAAACCTAAGGCAGGCGCTCGTGAGCGTGGGGGGATTAACGTTCTTCCTGGTACCTATGAGGTAGTTATTACGCTTGGAGATCAGGAGTCCAGAACTTCTTTGGAAGTACTAGCTGACCCTCGCCTGAGCATCAGCATGCAAGCTTACCAGGCAGCGCAGGAAAGAAAAGTCCAGCTTCAGGATCTTACGGGTAAAGCTACCATGGCTACAGATGCCCTACTTGACAGCAAGGCTGCCCTCAAGCAAATCAAGTCTATGCTACCAGCGGATACTGCCCAGTTTGCAGATATACGTGCAGAGGCGGATTCTCTTGGAAAGGAAATAGATGCCTTTATGTTAGAAGTAAGAGGAAACGATAAGCTGCAAGGAATTGTGAGGACGCCTACCACCTTGAATGCAAAGTTGGGAATGGCTCGTTCATATATCTACAGCAATAATGAGATGCCTAGAGAGTCTATGGATATAGTCTTCAATGAGGCTAAAACCAAGGTAGGAGACTTCATTACCAAAGTGAATGCCTTTATGAAGGATAGATGGCAGCCATTTGAGCAAATGGTGAAAACTTCCAGCCTAACTCCATTTAAGCCCTACGAGCCAGTAAGTCTGGATTAAGGAAAAGCAGATCACATAACATCGCCACCTCAGGTAGCTGGGGTGGCGATGTTCTTTTATGGTAAGAGTTAGGCTTAGGTGCTCCTTACAGGGTCGTTGAGGCTCTCGAAACGACTTAGATAAGTGGGGTGCGTT
Source organism: Bacteroidota bacterium (assembly GCA_039184535.1). GTDB lineage: Bacteria > Bacteroidota > Bacteroidia > J057 > J057 > JBCBKZ01. The sequence goes on from JBCDBC010000146.1 coordinate 2,799, forward strand.
GCCCATTCGAGAACCTCAGGGGCCTTGTTTCTCAAAGCGATTAATTTATTGACTTGTGTCCTAAAGGGTGATGACAAAAAGAATAAGCTCTTCCCTACTTCTTCGTACTGATAATTCTCATCCCCTCATCATCCGTGATCAGGCTTTCTTTAATCATCTTATTGAGAAGCGGAGCCTGTGCGCGTACCATTTGGAAGCCGGCAAGTAGAATGATGGTTTGTTCATCACGGGTGAGCTTCAGCTTAGTCCCAATCTTGGTGTATAGGTGATAAATGAGGAGAGATTCTACCAGGCTCAGCTCTACTTCCATCAACTCCCTGGCACTTTTCCCTCTGTATCTCCCCAGAAGTTGCTCAGCCATGTGCTTCTTCACTCGTTCATTCATGCTGGAGTAGGAAATGAGATCAAAGTCCTCAAAGCTTTGAACCAAGGAGTAGATATTAAAGGTAATCAGCCTCGTATCACTAGCACCTGCTCTACGCTCCATGTCCTCGAAAATAGTGGTATACTTACTTTCCAAGCCTGCATACAAATTCCTAACCAATACACGGATCAGATTAGGTCTTCCTTTAAAGCGAGAATAGGCAGAATACACTTCTTTATTCTTCGCATCTACCACCAATAAACAGCGCTTTTTAGCGATGGGATCATTCTCCAGAAACTTCATAGCTGGCTTGTAACCTAGCTGGTCATTCAGCGCCCCATCCGTCAGTCGGAGAAATCTATCCTTGGTTATGTATGAGCTGTCAGCAAAAGCCCGCTCAAAGGTGGAAACGGGTATTGCCACAGGAAAGCTAGAGCTGGCCTTTACTCCTATGGACAAAGGCAAATCTCCCCCATCAAAGGTCTTGGACGCACTATCTTTCAAGGGAAGTTGGTGAAACTTCATCATATGAACGTAGGAGAAAAGGTGGTAACGCTCCAATACGTCAGGCATAATGGGCACCTGCGCAAAATTTTCAAAGTTGGTAGCTGCAGGAATAAAATACGGGTGCTTGACCTTCTCGGAAGAGGTAGTTGGGATCATGAAATCCTTCAATCGGATCTTGTGCCCTTTTCTACCTAGTAGCAAGCTCTGATGAATTCTTCTCTCCAGCTTATCTCCTGTATTTTTTACCGTAAACAGCAAGGCAGGATTGAATAGATTGAGGATGAGCCCTCTCTGGTAATTCTTTCTTAGTTTAAGCCCTAACTCTTTGTCGAAGCTAGCTAGAAGCGAGAATCTGGAAGGATCTTCGGATATGATTCGCCTGGCCATATAGGCACCTCCTACCCATGTTCCGCCAGATACCCCACTGATGTAATCTATCTCATGAAGGAGATTTAAGACAGTATCTTTTTCATCATAGTAAGGATAATTCTCAAGGGCCATTAGGACCGCTGCGCCCAGATTGGATGCCCTATGTCCTCCTCCCGATATAGCAATTCCCAAGCCTAATTCAGGATTCTGACCATCATCCCTCAGTTGGACTGGCTTATAGTAGGAAGGCTCTGTCTTAATGACAATAGACTGAGAGAAAGCCGGAGAAATGGCTATACTCAAGAATAGAAAAGCAGAAAGTAAGATGTGTGGGTTCATCTTGAAACTCTATCAAACTTGCAAACGGTATCTACTAGAAGCGAATGTCCCGGGAGCTGATTTAGCTACAATTTATCAAGAATTTCTGTAACCGCTTCCTTAGCTTCCACAAAGGTGGAATCTAGCCTCACCACTTCCTGGTAAAAATTTAGAGCGGTAGTCAAGTCCCCATAGCTTTCATAAACGGAGGCAGTCATGAATAAGGCTTGTATATTTTCAGGCTCCAGCTCCCTGACCTTAGTAAAATCTTCCAAAGCTATTCCTGCTTGGTCAGCCAGTAAGTAGCTGTAGCCTCTGTTGTAATAGGCTCCCACAAAGTTTGTGTCTCGCCTAATAGCTATGGTATATTGAATGATGGCTTCATTCAGGGCCTTTTGATAGGCTTCTGTGTTTCTTTCTGGATCTGTGTTTATCGCCTCTCTGAAATAGTAATCGCCCAACTGAAACCGCCCCAGTGGATGCCCGGGATCTACTCTTAGTATCCTATCAGTATACTGTTTAGCTACCAACTCATTTCCATAATGGCCCAGGTACAAATCATGAAGTCTGGCCAGAGATTTCACGAAGGACGTATCTAAGGTCACAGCCTGCTTATGGAGCCGCACAGCTTCCTCCATTCTCCCTTCATCCTCAAAGAGAATACCCTTAGCCATCAGATAGGTAGGTTCTAGGCTATCTCTGGAAATGGCCTCTTCATACCACCTTAGGGCTTCGTCATTCTCCTTCATGAAGAACTTGATCTGTCCTAGCTGATAATAGGCTTCCGGATTCTCAGATCCTAAACCTACGGCTGTTTGTAAAGAAGAGATAGCTTCAGCAGTATCTTGTAGATCCCATAGGTAGAATCCCTGAAGGTAGTGCAACTCTGAGCCATTTCTGAACAGTAGAATGGCTTCCTTAATATCTATCAGCGCAGAATCCACCTGTCCCTCCTCAAACCAGGCGCGAGAGCGTTCCTCGTAAAGGGTATAATCCCTTGGATTTTTCTGGATCATGATGCCCAATCGCTCTACCTCTCTTATGCTAGCTTCTTCTACCTCAGGCGTTTTCTCCTCTTGCTGGCTACAGCTATAAAAGAAAAGACTTAGCATTACCACTAAAAAAGATATATATCTCATGCTTCTTCAAACACTATTTTTAATACCACCCTACTGGATGAGCTCAATTTCACATACTCAGATATCCTGTACCCCTTCAGTAAGAATATTCCTTTCTGGTCTTCCAATACGACAAAGCCGGGCTTGTGAGCAGGACTTACCTTCAAGCCATTGAGGATATCACTGATCTTCTTCTTTCCATTCATGCCTAAAGGCTTCATCTTGTCCCCTTCTTTCCATATTCGAATGTGAATGGGAAAACGGACTTTCTCCAGATCAAGGTAATGGACTCCCTCCTCCTTAATGGCAATATTCTGTTGATTTACCAGACTTAGGATAATTCTATTCTTTCCAAAAAGATAACTTCCTTCTATCTCTTCCCGCCCAAGCATGATTTGCTGATTTACTAGTGAGACATTCTCATCCTGCCATTCCAGTCCATCCGCAATCCTGTACATTTTCCCAATAGATGTCTGTACCCACTTTCCTACCTGGGAATCTATGAGTCCCAGACAGGCTTCTACCTCATGTCCGTGAAGTCCCCATTTCTGGAGAACATGCATGATAAAGACCGATACAAAGGCCTCACCTACCTCCTCCTGAAACCTCCTCCATTTCAAGATGTTACCTTCTTCAAATTCTGCCGCCCATTCTTCTAATCTATCTTCCAGAAAGTGTTGCTGAAGCTGATAATGCTGAAAACTAAGGGTAATTAGGTTAGGAAAGGAAGGATTAATCTTTAGCAGTTCTGGAACTAGCAGATTGCGGATTTGGTTTCTCAGGTAGACATTCGACTGATTAGAAACATCTGTTCCGTAGCTTAGCTCTACGTCAGCCAAGGCAGCCAAAATCTCCTCTTTCCCCACTTCCAATAGGGGCCTGATGATAGACCCCATTTTTACAGGAATCCCCTTAAAAACATGAAATGGGCTTCCCTTCACTAAATTCATCAACAGAGTTTCTACCTGATCATCCTTATGATGAGCCGTAGCTAGATAAGGGTAGGTAAACTTAGTCTGGATTTCTTCAAAAAAGGTATAGCGGATTTCTCTTGCCACTACCTGAAAGGAGGCCTTATTTCCTTCTTGGAGGGACTTCCCTTCAACCCTCTTTGTATACACGGGCACATCCCATGCTTGCCCGTAAGATTCCACCAAAGCCTGTTCCTGATCAGAATCTTCTCCCCTCATCTGGTAATTGACATGGGCCAATCCTACCTCATACCCTAACTGGTGTAAGGCCCAGGAAAGGAAAACCGAATCAGGCCCTCCACTGATGGCTACCAGAATACGACCCCCTTTCTCACACAAAGTGTGAGCTTCTATGGTATCCTGTAGTTTACCTAAAAGGGGATGTTGGTTCTTCATGAGAATTTATCTGAGGAGAAATAAGATCATTTGAACATTATTCTTTCATATGTAATATCAGCTCCCTCCTTCCCAAACAGTTCCGCATAATAAGTTTTTCTTTTGATATAAAAGAAGTCTGTATTCTAAGTACTTAAAACTATCCCTGGCTTATGAGAACAAATGTATACCAATCGTTTCTAGCAATAATTTGTCTGAGTCTTGTTTTCCTCCCTACCTTCGGGCAGGATAATATTACCCTCTCCTTTACGGACATTAAATCTGATATTCCCGTTTCCATTGAAACTCAACTATACGATAGTTGGGAAGTAAGCGGAAACATGACCCTTCTAAGAACCAGTTGGGTAGGAGAAGCCTCCCAGCCTATACTTCAATACAAGAACATGTCGGCCAGCCTTTCTGAGCCTATGTGGGATAAGTTTGACAAAATCGAAGAGCCTGAAGTTTCTTTGATCCAGTTTAACGTAGCTGTTAAAAAAAATAAAGCCTTTATAGAATGGGACATTATCGAGAAAGACCAGCCCACGCGTTATGTAGTACAGAGGAAGAATGGAAATAAGGAGTGGAAAAACCTAGGGCATGTAAAAGTAAAAGCTGATCAAAAAGGCGTGAATACCTACACCTATATAGATAATTCTCCCCTATTAGGTAGTAACCGCTACAGGTTGATGGTGGAGAAAAAGAACAAGGATAACGCCTATGGTCCAGAGTTAATCCTTGAGAATTTCTCCGGAGGATATCACACCACCTTTCTGTATCCCATGGCCTCCGTTTTTGGAACTACCTTCAGGTTCATGATGAATCAGGCAGAAGAAATTCAGCTTTACCTATTAGATGAGGATGGTAACCTCATTGGGAATATTCACAGCCCCAAAGCCAATGAAGGTCAGCACGTAGTAGAGATAGACATGGATGCCATAGAACCGGGATCCTACATATGCGAAATAGTGGTGGGAGAACACAGGTTTAGAAGGAATTTTACGAAATAATCACTTTTCTCACATCTATCTGAACATCAGTGCAGTTAAACCGTAGAAATATGGTCTATCTGCACTGAACCATGAACCGCGCCGAACTTAACGAACCAGAGAACGATCACTTTGGAAAGGCCTTATCTACAGTCCCTTTTGAATCTATCGTTTCCCTAAAGCCCTTAATCCAGTATTGGCTAGAAGCTACCGAAGAGGGAAATGAGATAGATGGATTATTAGCACTCAGAGTGAGAGAACAATTAGCTGCTCATCCTTCACTCGTATCTCCCATCCCACATATTGATGCACTCAGACCACATAGAGGCCTGATAGATGTCCTTATGTCAGCCGTTTTCCCTCCTGCACTAAGGGAAGAAATCATGGGTGCTGCCCTGGCGCCCAATCTGACTGATCCTATTTACTATACCCCTCCCTATGAGAAAATGATGTACCTGTATGGGAAGGAGTTTTTAACCACCTATACTTATGACCATCAGAATAGCTTTAATAACCAACTGCTATTTGCCTGTAACCTCATCCTGAAGAAGAAGTACAAAATAGACGCCTTTAGGGAAGCACCTCTTTTCCTGCACCTGGAAGAACCTGACAAGAATTTTCATAGGTACTACAAGTCCTCTCTTCATACGCGTTTTTTAGTACTTAATAGCTTAGAAGACGAGCATTCCCTCAAAGACGAGGACCTACACCGCCTACTTCAATATCCTGATGATGTACGGCTTTGGCAGGAAACCCTCAAGCCTGAGA
>JBCDBC010000147.1:0-8556 GCA_039184535.1 Bacteroidota bacterium
AGCAGAAGTAGTATTCGACTTCTTCGATAAGCTGAAAACCGTTTCCAGAGGGTACGCTTCATTCGACTATGAACTGATGGGCTTCAGAGCCTCCAAGTTGGCTAAGCTGGATATTCTCCTAAATGGAGACCAGGTAGATGCCCTTAGCTCACTCATACATAGAGACAAGGCATACGAGTTTGGAAAAAGCATCTGTAAAAAGCTCAAGGAGCTCATCCCACGACAGCAATATGAAGTAGCCATACAGGCTGCCATAGGCTCAAAGGTGATAGCTCGTGAGACTGTAAAGGCCATGCGTAAGGATGTAACAGCTAAATGTTATGGAGGAGATATCACGCGTAAGCGAAAACTGCTTGAGAAGCAAAAGCAGGGAAAAAAGCGCATGCGTCAGGTAGGCTCTGTAGAAGTTCCCCAAAGCGCATTCCATGCCGTACTTAAGTTAGACTAGTCCACAACTACCTGATCACATCCCATCTTGAGATGGATTTCAGGAAGTTGGATGATTCTGAGATTAGATCGGTTCCACCAACAGGCGGCCGAACTTTTCTCCCACGACCTTAATCGCTTGCCCTTTTTCGATAAAGAAGGTAGTACTGATAGCTTCCCACGATTTGCCGTCAACCTCTACATACCCGGTTAGTCTGAGTTTGGTTGCCGCCTTTCCAACGTGGCCTATCGACTGACGCAGTCTCTCCCGATGGGCAGAATGAATCCCTAAAAAGCTGCTAGATTTTCCTTTCCTTGAGGAAAATCCAAGCAAGGAAAATAAACCCATGATTACTAGTTGCTATTAGACAAGTTCGACAGTTACATATACGAGGATATCCTATAGTGGATTAATGCTTGGAACTTAAAATTATCCGAGAATGATAGTATATTTTCTAAACTCTTATAAATCAGCATATTACAATTTTCAATAATTTTAGTAAAAAACACTAAAAGGCATCAAGGCAGCACAATTGCCTTAAAAATTGGCACTCAAGAAAGAGAATCCTACACGATTAGCCAGAAAAAGAAGGGTAAGAGGTTACCTTTTTAAGGAGGGATTGTCCTAACAGATTAAGGCAAAAAAAATAACCCGGTGTCAGCTACGACACCGGGGGTATTCCTAATAACTCTCATTTCATGCTTAATACACTCAAAGCTACCAGGCTCACAAATCCATCTCTACTTAACTTTTAGTAGTATTAAGTGTGATGAAATGGGCTAAGTCGTAATTGGAACAAGACATTGTGATACCTCCTTTCTTTAAGTGATACATTCCTACAGGCTTCGTCTTCTGTCAATTCATCTGACTACTTTCCTGCGGCCGGTAGCAACAGCTACCTCGCATTTCTAAAGTAGTATTTTTTCTGGAATTCGCCGCAGAAAAAGTGTGAAAATTATGTGAATACTCTCTTCAGATTTCACAGATTACTGATAATGTGGTAGTTGAGGGTTTTATATCTCTTTAAATTTTCGCTGTATGAGTCCCAAACTCTACAGATTATCACCTGCTCTTGTCTATTAGCTCAACACACATTTATCTTCATCAGATAACCACATCCTTATCCCTGACATCTTTCTTCATTTTCTTCTAAGAGAAGGTTTTCTTTTTATTTATCTTCCATTTAAACGCCTCATAAGACAATAAATCACAACTCAATGTCAAATCAAATAGTAACAGAACATTTACCTGCCGTCATTCAAAATCACAGTCAGGACATGAGCCAAAAATTGGTAGCCGTAACCGGAACTACCAGCGGAACGGGCTATGTTTGCGCAAGAGAAATAGCCAAAAAAGGCGCTACTGTTCTCCTGCTAAACCGCGAAAGTGAAAGATCTGCTAATGCACTCAAACAGCTTCAGGAAGAAGTCCCTTCAGGTAAGTTTGAAGCCATCACCTGCGACTTGCAAAATTTTGAGAGTGTCCAGCAAGCAGCACAAGACATATCCGCCAAGTATGATAGGTTGGATGTACTCGTAAATAACGCAGGTGTCATGGCCCTGAAAGACCAGGCTACCGGAGACGGCTATGATGTGCAGATGCAAACCAACTGTATCTCTCATTTCTTGCTCACCAAAGAGCTATTTCCTTTGCTTAAGAAAAGTGAGGAAGCACGTGTAGTGAATCATTCTTCCATGGCCAGGCTGGGTCCTCCTCTGGAAATGCAATACTTTGAGAAAAAAGGAGGCAACCTGGGAGGAGATGGTACGGAAGAAGAGAACAACAGCTTCCAAGGCCCCAGATGGATGCGCTACCACCAGACAAAACTAGCCAACTGCGCCTTTACCTACGGCCTTAAAAAGAAACTGGAAGAGGCAGGCGTATCAAATGTGAAGTCTCTCCTCGCCCACCCTGGACTGGCACTTACCAACCTCCAGGTAACTACCACTGCGGATGGCGGTATGGACCCACAGAGTGACCTTATGAAGCGGGCCCAAACGGCTGAAGATGGCGCTACTGGCATAATACGCTGCGCTATGGATCCAGCAGCCAAGTCTGGAGACTTTTACGGACCTACAGCTGGATGGAAAGGATTCCCGGATAAGCTGGAACCAGAAGACTACCTCTACAGTGATTCTACCATCCAGATTAACTGGGAAGGATGTGAAAAGGCTGTAGGAGAGTTTACAGTATAGAATATTTACAGTCTCCCATACAAGGTCATTGAGGCTCTCGAAATGACAAAGCCGAATGCTACAATTGTCTTTTCGAGAGTCTTAATTCTGTTCTGCCCACCCTCAAAGAGCCTCCTCATTTTCTCCTTTCTAGAGTTTCTTTGAATGATTTAGAAGTTGAGGTGTATACACTTATCAAACAGTGATTCATTCCCATATGAAAAAGGCACACCTCTTATTACCATTTCTCGTTGGACTTATTCTATATGGCTGCTCTCCCCCGCCCTACGATCTCGCCATCCGTGATGTAAGGATTTTTGATGCCCATCAAAATGAAGTCTTACTTCATAAGACCATCCTGATAAAAGGAGATCATATTGCTGCCATAGTGAACGCAGATGAGCTTCATAGGGCTGTCAAAAGCATAGAGGGAAAGGATAGGTTACTTACCAGTGGATTTATCGACTCACATATACATTTAACAGATATGTTTGGAGACTATGATAGGGCACCAGCGTATTTGCTTCCAGACTCATTAGATGTATATGAGAATAGAATGAAGCGAACCTATCTCATACATGGAACAACTACCATAGCTGATATGGGCCAGCCAGAAAAATGGCTAGAGGTAAGCCTAAACTGGCAGAAAAATCCTTCCCCTTCTCGTCCTAACCTCTTTAATACAGGAGGGGCTATTATTTCAGATGAAGAAAGAACCCCCTACATTTCTCATACCGAGGTGATCAATGCACAGGCAGCAATAGAGAAAATGGCAACCTATGAGAGCCTAGGCTTAACACACATAAAATTGTATTGGCGACTGAGGAAGGATGACATGAAGATCATAGTGGAGGAAGCTAAGAAAAGAGGACTCAGTATATATGGGCATATTGACCAGAATGTAGTTTCTATCCAGTATGCCATAGACCTGGGAGTTAAGCACTTTGAACATTTCTTAACCTTACCTGCCAGTGTGCTAAATTATCAACAGCATAATCAATCTTTGCGGAGGAAGTATCAACTTTCTTTTCCAAGAACCACAGACGAGTATCTGGCTATGCTTATGTTCTACTTTGATTACATAGCTAATGATCCTGTGCTCAGAAGTGAATTTGAGGCACTCATAGACAAGATGGCGAAATCTGGATGTTCGCTAAGTACTACCATCCATCCATTGGGATCCATTGCAGGAGAAACGTATTTTTTTACGTCCATGGCTCCTCCCTCACAAGTAGAAGCATTAACCCTTTCCTATACCTCAAGGCAAAAACAGCAGCTTAGGCAGGCCTATGTCATGATGATGAAAATGCTAAAGTATGTCCATGATAAGGGAGTGAAGGTTAGAATTGGAACTGACTGTAGAGAGGGAGGAAAGGCGCTTTTATCAGAGCTGCTTTTACTGTATGAGGCAGGCTTTTCTATAGGAGAAATCCTACAAATTGCTACAATAAATGGAGGTGATGCCTTGAAAATTGATGACCAGTATGGCACTATAGAAGTTGGTAAGAAAGCTGATCTAATCCTCTTTCACCAAAATCCATTTAACGATTACAAACATTTCCTGGGTGAAAAAACAATCATCAAAGGAGGGCAGGTAGTAAAGTGAGTGAAACATTGGTATTTCCATCGAACTACTTGAGAAAGACTTTTTTTCTCTCTCAAAGGAATAATATCCTATCTTTTGATTTGTTGATGTTCACTAACCTCAAAACAAAACTTATGCCTTCCGAGCTAAAGGATAACGAAGCCATCTGGGATACACTGGTAAGACAAGGTGTGTTATGCTCCCAGCCCAGGCTAGATATGGATCCACAAAAAGCTAAAGAATCCCTAACCCATATACGCTTCTATGGAGAAGAACTCAACGGAAAAAAGGTGCTGTGTTTGGCCTGTGGGGGCGGACAACAAAGCATAGCCTTTGCCCTTCTCGGAGCAGAGGTAACAGTGGTAGACTTTAGTGCGGAACAGCTCAAAAAAGAAGAGCTTGTCGCTCAGGCCTTCAAGCAAGACATCCAGACTATTAAGACAGATATGCGTGATCTGAGTATGTTGGATACAGCTTACTTTGACATCGTATTTCAGCCCTATTCTATCAACTATATTCCGAGTATCTCCCAGGTCCTGGATGAAGTAGCCAGAGTCATCAAGCCAGAGGGCATATATGATTTGATGTTTCACAATCCCTATGTGCATGGTAGCTGGAAAGACGGTAGCTGGGGAAGTGAGTGGCAGCCAGATGAATTGTGGGAAGGCAAAGGATATCCAATCTGGCAACCCTACCAGGACGGACACCCCATAGAGACAAAAGACCCACACTGGAATTTTACCAATCAACATGATGAAGCCGTCAAGATAGAAAGCCCACAAGAGTACCGACATACCCTTTCCACCCTCATGAATGGCCTTATTTCAAGAGGGTTGGAGCTTTTGCACTTTAGAGAGGAAGTGAGAAATGAATGGGATGCACCTCCAGGAAGTTGGGAACACTACCAGTCTGTGGCTCCTCCTTGGCTATGGTTGGTCTCTAGGAAGAAGGGGGGTACTTGAAAAATCTCTCTCCAAAAATATCATGTTAATACACCAAACCCAGAAAAAAAGTATGAAACCATCCCTCATCCTTATACTACTCAGTATTTACATTTACACGACTACCATGGGACAGGAACTTAGCATCCTACCTTATGAATTTGTCTCCAAAGCAAAGGATACTGTTCAGGCAGAACTAGGGACTTTTTATGTATTAGAAGACCGTAGAGGTAAAAAAGCAGATTCTATCCAGCTTTCTTTCATTCGCTTTAAAAGTACCAATCCTAGCCCAGGCAGCCCCATCATATACCTAGCGGGAGGTCCCGGAGGCTCTGGCATAGGGACAGCCAAAGGCAATAGGTTTACGCTATTTATGAAATTGAGAGAAGTTGCGGACGTCATTGCCTTTGACCAACGCGGAACAGGTAGGTCTGAGGCGCTACCTGATTGTCCTTACAGGGCTAATTTTGAACTTGGAAGAGCGATTTCCAAAGAAGAATATATCCAGAAAACTTCTGAGAATATTGATAAATGCCTTAGCTATTGGGAATCAGAAAATGTCAATCTCGCCGCTTATAATACTACTGAAAGCGCTCAAGACCTGGATGACTTGAGAAAAGTACTGGGAGTGGAGAAGATCTCCTTCTGGGGTATTAGTTATGGCTCCCATCTAGCCTTCGAATACATTCGCTTATTTGAAGAAAGGATTGATAAGGTAGTCCTGGCGAGCCTAGAGGGATCAGATGAAACCATTAAGCTTCCCCAAGATACAGAAGACTTTCTTTTTCATGTAGCAGAGCTCGCAAAAGAAAATTACGGTAGCAAGTTCACCTATCCAGATCTCAAAGAAAAGATATTAGCAGTACATGAAAGAGTCCGTAAAAAAGCTGTAACAGGCTCCTATGTTAATAGACAAGGAGGAATAGATACCGTGGGAATTTCCAACTTTGAGCTACAATCCGCCATAGCTACATTTTATCTCAAAAATCCTGAAAATTCTAACAAGCTACCAAAACTCTATACACAAATGTACAATGGCGACTTTTCTGGTATAGCTGCTGATGTAATGGTCATGAAGCGGTATGTACTTAATAGTGTCAGGGCTATGCCCTTTGCTATGGATATGCAAAGTGGTATCTCCCAAGGGAGAGCAAAGTTAGTTCAAGAACAGATCGATAAGGCTGTTTTGGGAAGTACCATCAACTTCCTGCTTTTTGAATGGATGACAAATACTGACTTCCCTCAGTTACCAGACTCATTCCGTGGTATGAAAACCAATAAGGTAGATGCCCTTCTCTTTAGCGGTAGCCTGGATGGAAGAACCTATCTTCAAGATGGTATCAACATAGCCCAAAGATTCAAAAATGGGCAACACATCATAGTTGAAAACGCCGGTCATGACCTATACATGACATCTCCCCTCATTGGAAGCATGATGGTGGATTTTTTCAATGGGAAAAAACTGGGAACGGAAAAAGTTATCCTGGACCCTGTCGAGTTTGACTAAAAAATTATTCCTTGATTACATTAAGAAATCCATATATATTCAAGTATCCTGATTCTCACCATTCCCATAATTGATCCAACATATGCAAGCAGCCATCTCTATAGCTAAACAGGCCGAAGAACGAAAAGAAGAAATTGAGAAGTGTCGGAACCTCCCCACAGACTTGATTGACCAAGCAAAGGAACACTCCTTACCCAGAATGTGGGTAGCCAAGAAGTATGGAGGTACCCAACAGTCTGTGGAAGAAGTCATGAAAACCTGGCAGAAAATGGCCTACCATAATGGCTCTCTGGCATGGGTTACCAGCGTTACCAACTGCTCCTCTCTAGTGTCAGGCTTCCTACCTGAGAAATTGGCTGAAAAGATATTCGCTCCCCCACATGCTATGGTGGGGGGATTTGCTGCTCCTGCAGGATTAGCTGAGCCAGCTGATAATGGCATTAAGGTCAGCGGTAATTGGTCATGGGGATCAGGCATTAAGCATTGCACCCACATAGTAGGAGGTGTCAAGTTGATGAAAGAAGGCGTCATGATGGGCGCAGGCCTTGTCTTCCTGAAACCGGAAGAGGTTACCTTCCTGGACAACTGGCATGTAGTAGGCATGAAGGGTACGCATAGCATAGATTATACGGTTAAGGATCTATTCGTGGAGAATGATAGATGGATACCCTTTCCTCCTGCCAAACCAGCTATAGACCAACCTCTTTACCGCTTCTCCTTCCTTGGGGCCTTATCATTGTCCATTTCAGCCATAGGACTAGGGCTAGCAGAAAGAGCCAGAGACGAAATCAAGTACCTCCTCCAACAGAAAACTCCTTTAGGCCAACAAAAACCTTTATCCAAGCAGCCTATCATTCAGGATAAAATTGGCAAGATTGAAGGCAACTTTCTGGCAGCCGAAAGTCTGTATTACCGGACCATAGCTGATGCCCAAGCAGAAACAGAAAATGGTCCATGTAGCCTGGAGATGAAGGGGAGAATTCGGCTAGCTGCCTGTACCACCACTCAGCTCTGCTTATCCGTAGTTCGGGATGCCTATGAGATGGCGGGAGGTTCTGCCATTTGGGAAACCAACAAGCTAGAGGAGCTACACAGAGACATGCACGTAGTCAGTCAACACGCTATGGCCTCAGATGCCAACTTCCGAACGGCAGGTGCATTGAGTTTAGGAAGTAAAGTACCTGAGTTTTTGCTCTAAAATCGATTGGATTTAGTTCCCTATATAAAGCATAAAATCGAAAATGAGATTTATAGCTCTATTTGCTTTTGTATTACTTGCTCAAAGCTGTACTGGATTATCTTCGGAATGGGACATAGAACTTTGGGAACAAAAAATAGAAGGTTCGGAATTATCAATTTATCAGTTTGACGCTTGGGGAGGAAGAGATTCTAATATATCTGGATTGAAAATTGGTGAATCTGAAAGGGGATTCACCCAGTCGGATGTATATGTTAAGGAAGATTTCTCTTACTTAAAATCCATTCCTAATAAAGATACCCTTGAAGTATTTAAAATAGTCAAGCCTAAAACCAAAAACTCGAATAAGCCTACTTCACAGAAAACCTATCAAAAAAAAGGACTTACTATTCGCCAAGAATCCTACGAATATGATAGATCTGTAACAGGGATCTGTACCTTAAAAGCTTATGATTTCCAATCATTTGAAGAGACTAGGGATAGTCTGATCTTTTATAAAAATGATTCTCAATTTGTAGAAGGAAAAGGTTTCGACCGAATTGCGATTCCCAAAGGGAACGTATACCTAATGACAACAAGAGATAATAAGTTTGTAGCAAGAGTTGTATACTCAGATCTCAAATTATTTGGAGGAGGAAAAGAAACAAGAGGAATCAAAATTTGTAATATGACTAAATACTTCGATCCTATAGAAGAGTTAAGTATTTCTAAATTCTCTGATTAT
>JBCDBC010000148.1:0-8549 GCA_039184535.1 Bacteroidota bacterium
AGCAGACTTTGGGGTAATAGCCCCTTTAAGCGAAACCATAGATTTCCAGCTGGCAGTTTCCTACACCAACAGGGTCAGCTTTTTCAATGAATTAGGAGGCGTATTTGAAGCATCTAATTCTCTGCTGATAAAGTAGGATAAGGTATTATATAGAGGACAGGATCCCATAGCGTAGCTCCTAGCAAGCTCCAGCTTATCAAGCCACTCACAATAATGAGCTGAACATACTCTGTTTGTTCGGTAGAAAAGTCAAGGACTCCTGTCCTTGGACAGCAGCATTAATAGGTCACCACTATCCCTATAGTCGGCTGGAGAATACCTAGTTCATCATCTATGAAGAACATTTGATAGCGGGAGGGATCATTAGGATCTACTATGGGCTGATCATTCTCATCCTTTACAGTATCCAAAATAGGCTGACCATCTATGGCGCTATTATAGATATTCTGAATATCCAGGAAGAGGTTTAGGCTCCATTTTTTGAAGAACCATTTTTTGTCCAGGCGCACATCTAGCTGGGTATAGTTAGCGAGCCTTTCCCCGTTGAGTCTGTCATAGTCAGGAACTTCTCTCTGCCTAACATCCCATACTCTTATGAGGCTGGAAGTTTCTACATCGGCAGGGGTAAAGGGGATACCAGAGGTGAATCTCCATCTGGCACCCAGTTCCCAGTCTTTGCCAAACTTTTTTCCGGCGGTAAGAGAAACGATGTGTCTATTGTCCCAGGAGGAGGGGACAAACTCTCCATTGTTATCCTTAAACTCACTCCACCCGAGGGTGTAGGCCAGAATTCCATAAAAACCTTTGTACAGACGCTGCTGGATGAGCAGTTCCATTCCGTAAGCTCTACCGTCAGAGGTAGACTCAGCTGGCTCATTTCCTATGGTTCCAAAATCTCCTCCCAAATTGGCCAGAGAAATGGAATCTCTGGTTAGGAAGGGATAATTCTGATATCCTTTGAAATACCCCTCAATGGCGATCTTGGTATTTCTCACGGTAGTCCAGGAAATGCCAGCTACTACCTGATTATTTCTGATATAGGTGATGTCCGTATTGGCCAATTCTCCCGTATCAGAATCTCTATACCCTAAAACGGTGTAAGGAGGAAGTTGGTAGTATATCCCAGTATTGGCGTTGATTTTCAGGTTGGGCGCTATGGCGTAGGAGACAGAAAATCTGGGAGAGAATTGCTCAAGGGGATTAGACATACTGCTCGAGAAGTCGTTCCCATCTATTCTCGCTCCCAAAGAAAGGATCAGTCTGTCTTCCAAAAGCTTCTGGCTGACCTGAGCAAAGGCGCCATACTTACTCATGTTAAAGGCGGACTCAAAGTCTATAATCCCAAAGCGTGTACGATTGAAGGTGGAGTTGGTGTATCTGGCAAACTCGTAGTTGGCGCCATAATTCCACTTGAGTTTACCTGCTCTGGCAGTCCGCTCTATCCTCAGTTTATTCTCACTTTCCTGAGAATTGTAATCCAGGAGGAGGGTACTACTCTCATCATTATTTAGATACTTGATCGCATCAAAGTTGATCATGTTCCTACTCAAGACCACATTCCAGAATCCTTTGTCCCCAAAGTATTTGTAGCTAGCACCTGCGGTATAGTTCCATTGACTATTTACCGGGATATTATTTAACTGATAGATCTGTGCTTCCGTGGAGTCAACATCCGTATTCAGTTCAAACTCATCTATGGCTGCCAGCCCCACTAGGGTAAGCTGATGTCTTTCTCCAAAGTTGAATTTATGCTTGTACTGGAAGTCATTGTAGGTGGGCAGGAAGGGAAGCCCCAATACCTGAAACAGAAGCTGTAGATAAGATCTCCTGGCAGAGAACAGGAAGCTACTGTTGTCTCCGGTAGGTCCTTCAAGCGTTAAGGCCAAATCTGTTGCGCCCACAGTGGCGGTAAATCCTAGTCTATCGTCCCGTGCTTCTCTTTGCCTGAATTCCAATACGGAGCTTAAAGTATTGCCTCTATTGGCTGGGAAGGCACCTGAGTAAAAGTCTGTTTCCCCTATTAAGTCTACATTTAGCATTCCCACCGGTCCGCCTGATGCTCCCTGCGTAGCAAAGTGGTTAATGTTAGGCGTTTCTATCCCGTCTATGTAAAAGCGATTCTCATTGGGCGCGCCTCCTCTTATGATGATGTCATTTCTGAAAGTAGGTCTACTGGCTACACCTGGTAAAGCTTGAATCACCTTAGAGATATCTCGGTTTCCGCCTGGGTATCTTTTGATTTCGCTGGTCCCTATGGTTTTTAGAGAGAGGGGGGATTCTTCTACTTCTTTAAAAGGAGAGGCCACAATGTTCACAGAGTCCAGCTGGTTTTCTTCCGGGCTCATGCCTATTTCCAGAACGTAAGGCTTGGAGTTAGTTACCTGGATTTCATATTCTACCTGGGTTTTATAGCCCGCATATCTCACTTCCAGGTTATATAGGCCGGGGTTAATTTGCTGAATGATAAATGAGCCGCTACTATCAGTATAGGCGCCGTATTTACTTTCCTGCAAGAATACGCTCCCAAAAGGAAGAGGGTCATTGGTAAGCTGATCGTATACGCGGCCTTTGATAATCCCATTCTGGGCTAAGGCCGTTCCCCAAGAGGAAAGCAGAAGACAAAAGATCAGAATAAACTGAAATCTATTCATGAAACTATACGGTTGAAAAACGCAAAAAGGAATAAACCTGATAGGAGTTCTATTTTCTCATCTATTAAACATTTTCGCCCAGAATTGTTTCTCTCACCGCTTAAGAAAGCCTAAAAAAAGAATGCGCTAAACAGAAAGCTGACTCTGTTTAGCGCATTAGCTTATAGGTTTTTATTCTAGTCTTCCCTTCTCTCCTCGTTAAAGGCTTTTATTTGGCTGAGGAGATTCTCATCTCTGAAAATATTATCGCCAATAATAGCTTCCTGTATCCCTACCTCTTCAAGTCTCTTGACATCACTAAAGGAGAAAATCTGGCCAGAGGCTGCAATGTGTGCACCTGGGAATTCTTTTGTCAGGCCTTCATATAGCGGAATATTGGGCCCGCCATACTCAAAAATCATTCTGGAGATTTCTGAGACCATGAAATTGGTAAAGCCGGCATTTATGCATTTATACATAAGCTGAGGAAGCGTGAGGCTGCTAACTATGTCTTTCCATCCATGACAAGTAAGCTGACCTTCTATTAGATCCAGCCCAATGACGATTTTATCATTTTTGACTTCTTCATTTTCTCCCAGCTCTTTCACAAAGTCAAAGTTATCTATGACCACAGATCCCAGGACAAACTTATCTACCCCGGCGTACTGGAGAGACTTAAGGTGCTGAAGATCTGTTATGCCCCCTCCTACCTGTAGATCCATGACAGCTGTATTAGCTAATGAGCCTATGAGGCCGGCATTGTCTCCGTTCTTATTATTGGCATCTGCATCTACCAAATGTATTTTTCTGATACCAATTTTGTCCATATCGCTAATGAGCTCATATGGATCTTTTTCATTATAGCTGATCAGATTAAATCCTGCTGGATGAAAAGCAGTTGCCTTTCCATCTTTTATATATAGTGCGGGAGTGATTTGCATAAAAGGGAGATAAAATTCTGTTTAATAATAGGGAAACTACATATATGAATACTCCTACGCAATAGGAAAAGATGGCTGATGGTTATGGTAAGGGCTGATTTTAGTCATTAGCATTTCCTGCTGGTTCCTTAAAAATCGAATTTGTAATTTCAGGATTGAAGGTTAGGAAATGGAAACGTCTCATTTTCCTGAGTTGGGGTTTAAACCCCAAGCTGTAAAGAGCTAAAAACTTTTATGAAGACGTTTGTATATCTTAACATGGCAACTTGCTAACGGGAGACAGACATATATGTACACGCAAACGCAGTGGAAACTCAAAGAAGCAGTTCATACAGAGAAGATACCAGATCTTATAGCTGCCCTTAGCACCTCTCACTCTTTCCCAGAATCTTTAGCCTCTATACTTACCCAGCGGGACATCCTGAATAAGGATTCTGCTAAACTCTTTTTTGCCCCGGAAAGCTCTGACCTGCATGATCCTTATCTCATGAAAGGGATGGAAAAAGCGGTTGAGAGAATTCACCAAGCATTCACAGAAGGAGAACATATTCTTCTGTTTGGAGACTATGATGTAGATGGAACATCCTCAGTAGCCTTGATGAGTTTGTTCTTTCAAGAATGGGGGATCCCACATGATTTCTATATTCCTGACAGATACGCGGAGGGATATGGTGTTTCCATTCTCGGAATAGACTATGCGGAACAAAAAGATACTAGCCTGATTATCAGCCTTGATTGTGGCATTAAGGCCATAGGGCAGGTGGACTACGCCAAAGAAAAGGGTATGTCCTTCATAGTGTGTGATCACCATAGGCCAGGCGATCAAACGCCAGCAGCCGATGCGATTCTGGATCCCAAGCAGGTAGACTGTACTTATCCTTATAAAGAATTGTCTGGTTGTGGCGTCGCTTTAAAACTGACTACGGCTTTACATGAGAAATGGACCTCCCTCGGGTTTGAGCCTAATACAAAAGGCTTTCATCCATTCAGAGGTCTATGTGATCTGGCTACCTTGAGTATAGCCTGTGATATAGTTCCTTTGACAGGTGAGAACAGAATCATCGCACACTTTGGGATTAAGAAATTACAGGAAAATCCCCTACCGGGTATCAGGGCCATTATGAACCTAGACAGGAACTCCCGATCATGGGATATATCTGATCTGGTCTTCTTTGTAGGCCCCAGGATAAATTCTGCTGGCAGGCTAGGTAGTGGAAAAGATGCGGTGGAGGTATTATTAGGGAATGACCACTTTCTGTTGGAACAAGTAAAGGACTTAGATGATTCGAATTCGCTGAGAAAACAGTTGGATGAGCAGACTACCCGAGAAGCCATAGAATTGGTAGAAAAGGAAGAAGGGTTTATGGAGAAGCGGTCTACTGTGGCTTATCATCCGGGATGGCAAAAAGGAATCATTGGGATAGTGGCTTCCAGATTGATAGAGCGATATTATAAACCGACTGTCTTATTCAGCAAAAGTGGAGATAAGCTGGTAGGATCAGCTAGGTCTGTGAAGGGTTTTAGTGTGTATGAAGCATTGGAAGCTTGCTCAGATCATATCCTTCAGTTTGGTGGTCATAAGTATGCGGCGGGTCTAACCATAGAGGAAAAGAACCTGGAAGCATTTAGGAACTGTTTTGAGAAAGTGGTGAGCGAGCGCATTCTCCCTGAGCAGACTGTCCCTGTATTATATGTGGACCATTTGCTTAGATTTTCAGAGATAAATTCTCGATTTATACGGCTCGTAAACAGGATGGGGCCTTTTGGTCCACAGAATAACAAACCGGTCTTTGTGAGTGAGCAAGTGAAAGTGGTGGCCTATGATGTGCTGAAAGAAAAGCACATTAAGTTTTTGCTGGAACAGGATGAGGTAAGATGGAAAGGCATCGCTTTTAACTTCGCAGAGAAGTGGAATGACATACAGACACAGGATGTGCATGTAGCCTTTCAGCCGGTTTTCAATACCTGGAGAGATAGAACACAAATAAACCTCAACATAAAGGATATTAAACCTGCCCATGATACCTGGTATGAACATCAGTAAAATGAGATCCTTCTCTTTTTTGCTGATAAGTTGGCTGCTGGTAATCCCCACAGTCATGAACGCCCAGCTCCTTTCCTGGGAATATGAAGATATATTTACAGATACAAGGATGCCTGCTGCTAATCCTTCCATGGCAGTAGATGCTGACCAAAATGTCCACCTATCATTCTGGAACCCGGAAGTAGACCGGTTGGAATATGCCTTTTTGGATAGAGAAACAGGTGTATGGAGCTTTGAAGTAATAGCTCCTATGAAGTCTGCAGGATATGTTTCTTCCCTGGTCCTGGATGATGAGGGAGGAATTCACGTAGCCTTTCTGGAGAATATTTCAGAGGTATCTTATGTAGGATATGCTAACAAGCTTTCCGGAGAATGGACAGTAGAGGAGGTCCTCCCAGAGATCTCCTTTGGGAAATATGGTCTGGACCTGGACTTCCCTATTTATGCTCAACCTACCATCAGTCTCCAACTGACAGAAGATAATCAGCCCCTCATTATCGCCTTTGATGGGACTTACACTAACCTGAGTAGTTGCAATCACCTGGGACTAGATTTCCTGACCTACAGACGTAATTACCAGTTGGATCTCAAGCCCATGATCCGAGATGGAGGAGGAACATGGCAAATACTGGATGAGTGGAACCTGCCTTATATCAATGGATCTATCTGCCTCACAGATGGAGATAGATTTGGTGAGTACGCTGAACTACTTCCGCCTATAGGTGGGAGAATGTATGCGATAGCGCCTTCCGTTCATAACCACCAATTGTATCTGTTAAGATCTGCTCCAGACGATCTGAGTGTGTGGGATAGTCTGGTGATAGAGGATGTGAGCAGGTATGAAACCATCAATCCCCAGGATTTCAGAGAAACCTTTGACTATCTGGATGTTGAAATGGGGGATAGTGGTCTGGTACATATGGCCTATGGGGTTTCGGACTTGTTTGGGTTTAACGGCCCTGAGCCCTCATCACCAGCTACCAGCGTGAATAAAAGGAGGTATTTCTATGCCAGCTTCCATCCGGACTCTCTGGAGGTAAGCGGGTACACGCCTTTTTATAGAGATTTACTTCCTGTGAGAGATGGTGTTCACAGAAAACACTTTTCCCTTACTACTAAAGGAAATGATTCTATCTGGCTAGCCTACTACCAAACGCAATCCAGGCAAGTACTCATGGATCAATCTACAGATGGGGGACTGACCTGGACCACAGAAGAGGTACTGGATGTCCAAGCTGGTTCTCCGCTGGAACTAAGCTTAATAGGAGACACGCTTTTCCTGTTAGCACATGATAGGAGAAAAAACCAACTCTATTGGAGCAAAAAAGAGATAGGGGAAACAGAGTGGATTACTACAACTGTGAACACCCTGGAAGAGCGAGCTAAGAGCTTCCAGTCGGTGGTAAATAGAAAGCCACAGAGCGATGATATTTACGCCGTGTATAATGAGGAGAATAGCCAGAACCTACTGTTTGCTTCCCGCGTCTCAGGCATATGGGAAGAGGAAATTATTAGAGAAAATGAATCCCCTACATATATACAGACCGGTCTAAATCAGGAAGAAGAGCTAGTAATAGCCTATTTAGCAGAGAAAAGGGAAGAACTAACCGTAGCCTTCCAAGAGAATGACGAATGGGTGTTTCAAGTGGTAAACGGACAGGCATTCGTAAGAGATTTGGGTATAGTAGTCATTGGGGATAGTATCCACCTCTCATATTATGATTTGGGAGAAGGAGCCTTGACGTATGCTCGAGGAGAATTAGGGATCAATGATTGGGACATCAGTATTTTGGATGAGAGCTCACCCATCATAGGTACAGGGATTTCTATGAATAAAGATAGTGATGGAGGAATTCACCTTTCTTATGTAGATGTAGCTAACAACTTCCTGAAGTACGCCTATAGAAATCCACAAGGAAGCTGGTCTTTCACGCCCGTAACTCAAGCAGATGATTTTGATATTTCTCAAACCTACCTGGCGGTTGATAGTACAGCTTCTCCTGTCATAGTGGGAGGGGATGGGTTACTAACCAGCATATTTTTATTTCAGCCATCTGCCGATACCTTTTCTACTGAGATAGTTATCAGTGGCATCCCTAATTTTCAGGGAGGGCCGCTGGAAATCATCATAGATCCTAAGAACAGGCCCTGGATCCTTTACAATTTTTCAGATATATCGACTGGTCTAAGGCTGCTCAGAAGAGGCCCAGATGGCATTTGGAATCCAGTTTCTGTTCTGAATAATCAGGGACAGATAGGGAATGTATTTGATTTTCACCTGGTGGAGGAAGACTTCTATATCATAGGGAGAAAGAACAAAGCTGATGATGAAGGGATAGCGCTTCTCTTTGCTACGGAAGGGGTAACCACAGATATTTCTCCAGATTTGAGTACTGAAGGAATCACTGTTTTCCCTAATCCGGCAGACCAGCAGGTAAGTGTAACCTGGGAGGTAGCATTGACAGAAGAGACGGAACTGAGCATACTGGATATGCAGGGGAGAAATGTCATACAACCTATTCTCCTTTCTCCGGGTACTCTTTCTCAAAGCATTGATGTAACGTCTGTTCCTATGGGGATTTATCTGATCAGCATTCGTTCCTCGGAAAGCATCTTGACAAAAAAGCTGTTGATCAACCCTTGAAAGTGAAAAATTCGTAGATTTGGAGCTTCAGGAAAGACGTTGCTTAGACGTATTAGAAAGGAAATTATGCAACTGAAGGCTAGATCGCTTATCAAGAAATATAAGCAACGCGCTGTAGTAAACGGAGTCTCTCTGGAAGTAAAACAGGGAGAAATAGTAGGACTGCTGGGTCCTAATGGCGCTGGAAAGACCACCTCTTTTTATATGATAGTGGGCCTCATCCGCCCTAATAGCGGAGAGATCTTTCTGGATGATCAAAATATCACTTCCCTTCCCATGTACAAGCGGGG
>JBCDBC010000149.1:0-8532 GCA_039184535.1 Bacteroidota bacterium
ATTCTCCTTGTCTACTACCATTTCTCCATTCACTGGTCCTTGACCAATTCCCATTAGCGTAAAAATCTTCAGTTAATCCGTGTTTTAAACCATTTTTTAATCGAATTCTATTTACCAATATGCTGTCTTTCGTGAAGACTAACCACAAACTATCTAGAATACCATGTTTGTAGTAGCGTATTTGACATAATCTCCCATCCTCAAAGTATAGCTTATAGGGACCGTGCATTTTCCCATTTTTGAAGCTGTATTCCCTCACAACTATTCCTTTTTCATTTCTAAAAATATCTGTACCATCTCTTTTACAAGAGCATAGAATTACAAAAGAGCAGAGAAAGAGGAGTAAAACAGTGTGAATAGACTGTATTCTCATACTACTCTTTACGCAAAGCCAATGAACTAGGATGAATAACTATATGGTATCAGGCTTTCCTCAGGGTAAAGACGGTTATCTCCGGAGGCATCCCCACCCTACCCGGGAAGGCTATATAGCCAAAGCCTCTGTTCACATAGAGATACTGGTTGAGTTCTTCGTATAGACCAGCCCATCTTTTGTAGCGGTATTTAACGGGGCTCCACTTAATCCCAGCCACTTCTACGCCCATTTGCATACCGTGTGTATGACCGGATAAGGTGAGGTGTACGTGCTTAGGATGGTTGATGATTTTCTCCTCCCAGTGAGAAGGATCATGGGACATGAGAATGTTAAATTCTCCCTCTTCGCAGCCTTCAATGGCTTTGTCAAAATCCCCTGCCTTGATGAAGGTAGTTCCCCAGTTTTCTACGCCTATCAGCCTGATGGAATCATCTCCTTTTTCAAGCTTTACATTGGCATTATTGAGCAAAGAAAAGCCTGAATCAGCATGATGCTGATGGATGGCCATGAAGTTTTTATAACCAGCAGAGTCAGGGTTAGCGAGATCCCTGGAAGAAGGATAATCATGATTTCCCAGGATAGAATACTTGCCAAAAGGGGCAGATAGTTCTTTCAACATGGAAATATAAGGAAGCACTTCTTCTTGCATATGATTAACCAGGTCCCCTGTAAACAGGATGAGATCAGCCTTCTGATTCTGCATCATATCTATCCCATACTTCACACCCTCCATTCTGTCAAAACTCCCTGAGTGCATATCGGAGAATTGCAGAATACGGAAACCGTCAAAGGCTTCAGGTAAATCCGTAAAGCTGAGTTCTTTCTCTATGACCCTGAAATCATACTTCCCCTGGAGAATCCCATAAATATATGCGCCAAAAGGTAGGCTCATGACCCCCAGACTTACCGTTTTGAGAAATCTTCTTCTGGAAGGAGATTGTTCAGCTACCGATTCTCCCTTATTCGTCAACGCATATAACCATTCTCCTCCCATCAGCAGGTCATCCAACAAGAAAAGGCCTGCCAGCAATAGTTCACAAATCACCAGAGAAAAGCCTATCCCAATCACAAAACTCTTAATGGGAGTAAGCCCTATCATGCCTTTAGAATAGGTGGCGAAAGTGGTCAAAAGGCTAATCACGGTAATACCAATGGAAAGTCCTGCATATATCCACATCCACTTGTCAGACAGAAGGGCCTGATGTACTCCTCTAAAGACGTATACTTTCAAGAAGCCTATGATGAGAATCAGTGTACCAAAGAAGATCAAAAAACGCATAGGTTATATGAGATTAGCCGCTAAATTAAACAGAATGGAATTCCAGTCCCAACAAGGAAATACTATGTGAGGGATAGACGTAGGAAGGGTAGAAGATATTTTAAGGGATCCCTTAAGTGAATTCTATATTTTCTAGTTAGAAATCACTAACGCAAATACACCAAGCCTTCCTCTAAGGAAACACTTCCCTCTCTGATCAAATCACAGAGATGGTCTTTGAAGGTAGGAATACCGGTTTGGGACAGGTAGGTGTCTATCTCTCCCTCCCTTGACTTGATCATATTTTTTAATTCTGGGGTAATGGGTAGAAACTCAAAGACAGGTATTCTTCCTTTATATCCTGTGAAGTAACAGGTAGGGCAGCCGAATGGGACATAATGGTGGAAAAGATCCAGCTCTTGTTGAATATCCGGTAGAAGCAGTTCCTCTGAAGGAACTTTGCAATGTGGGCACAATGTCCTGACAAGGCGTTGAGCCACAACCATTCTTAGGGAAGCTGCTATCAGATAAGGTTCTATGCCCATATCAGTAAGACGACTTACTGCATCCCAGGCGGAATTGGTGTGTAGGGTAGAAAAAACCAGGTGTCCCGTCAAAGCGGCCCGCATGGCAACTTGGGCTGTGGCCATATCACGAATCTCTCCTACCATGATGATGTTAGGATCGTGCCTGAGAAAGGCTCGCAAAGCCGCATCAAAGGTAAGTCCTATGTCCTCCTTGAGTTGTACCTGATTAATACCAGCCAAATTATATTCTATGGGATCTTCTATGGTCAGAATCTTCTTATCTGGATCATTTAACAGGTTGAGTGTAGCATATAAGGTGGTAGTTTTCCCACTACCTGTAGGGCCTGTGATAAGAATAATTCCATTTGGAGACTGAATGTAGTCCAGGTACCAGGCTTTTTCTTTCTCAGGTAAACCTATCTTATGGATATCCAAATGCTCTTGAGAACGGGTCAATAAGCGCATGACCACCATTTCCCCATATTTGGAGGGAATGGTAGAGACACGCACATCTATAGAGTTTTGGTTAACGCTAAGGTTGATTCTTCCATCTTGTGGGAGTCTTCGTTCTGCTATATCTAGTTCAGATAAAATTTTGATCCTGCTCACTATGGCGTTATACCTGTCCAGCGGGATTTCATACTTTTCTATGAGTTGGCCTTCCCACCTAAACCGTATCCTGGCCTGCTCTTCATAACGCTCAATATGAATATCGCTTACTCCCATATGGACAGCCTCCTCCATGACCTTATTTACATAGCGCACTGTATCTGATTCCTCTTTCATCCCATAGGTAAAAGCAGAAGCTTTTGTGTGCTGAACAGGATAATATTGATATAGCAGCCTTTCTAACTCTTCATTCTCCAGGGGAGTAATGGTGACAGATTTTCCTAGTAAGAGTTGAAGTTGAGGAAGAAATTTAGAGGAGGCATATTCTCCCCAACATGAAACTGAATTCCCTTCTTGAAAGGAGGGAACCACCCTGAAGGCGTGAGCCTGTTCGGCATTGAGCAAGCTGATGGTTCTATAGTCTATATCTTTGATCATATGTACGTCAAACTAAGTTTACACCATTCATAAATAAGTTTACACCATTCATAAATAAGAAACCCCATAGTGAGCAGACCTGCTAAAGGTATGGGGTATTTTTTGTGGATCTTTCCTGCTAAGAGAAGGAATGAGAATAAGGTGGCCCATAAGCACATATTCACACTAAAAAATAATATGAATTCCATACTGGGGTACCAGCATCCCAATCCCAGGAACATCAAAACATCTCCCCAGCCTAATCCTGTATCCAGGACATTTGTGCGATACTTCATCCAATAAAGGCCCCATACAGTGGCTAATAGAAACAGCAGGGAAGCCATATTAGATAGTGTCTGAAAGTACCATCCCCCATCAGCATTTATATACTGATACCCCAGTCCACTTGTGGCAAATAGTAGTAAGGGGAGTAAGGGTATCTCCCTGCTATGGATATCTTCATAGGTAATCCAAAAACAACACATACATCCCAGCCACCACATCAGTCTGCTATTATCTCTTTAGGGATACCAGATTTAGTTACTTCCCAGACATTAAATACACCGTCTCCATCAAAGTCCGTAATTGCAGTAGCCCTAGCCAGGTAGTTCTCCCTGCTTACCCGTAACAGCTCTACCTGGAAATGAGCCGTTCCATCCTCCTGTGTTACCAGCTTTGGTTGTTCAAAACCCAGGCGACTAAACTCGTCTGTATAGGTCATATGTTCCAGGAAATAGACCTTCTGAAGTTCTGCCAAATGTTTGAGGTTAGTCTTTGCCTCCATGGCATGGGTCTTAGCAAATATGGGCGTGATAACCGGAAAAGCCAGTAACAGCAGAACGCCTAAGATGGCCAATACAATTAACAGTTCTGTCAAGGTTAATCCTTTCACTTTTTTCATAAGACAAACATTAACTGATGAACATATTTGACTTTCTTTTCTTCAGCTTCCTATGGCATTGCCTAACTCAAACATGGGGAGATACATAGCCACTAAGATGACTGAGACCATTCCACCAAGTAAAATGATGAGTAAGGGTTCTAAAAACTGCGTTAACTGCTGGACACCAGCCTCACTTTCTTCTTCCAGGCTATGAGCCATTTTTTCCATCATATCTCCTAGCCTGGCAGTCTTCTCTCCTACCCTGATGATTTGTAAGAAGTAGGTCGGAAATACCGCATGCTTTCGCATGGCTTCAAACAGGCTTTTGCCCGTGCTTACTTCTTGCTCAATCTGAAGGATTGCATGCTGTAAGGGAGGAAAATGTAAGATCTTTTGCATGAGGACTAGGGCCTGGTCAAGGGGGATCCTGGACCTGATTAAAAGAGAAAATGTATAACTAAAGCTGGCTAATTGGAGCTTAAGTACAAGAGGACCCCAGATAGGTAGCTTAAGGGAGAATTGGGCCATAAATGACTGCCATTTCTCAAGCTTCTTTATTTGGAAAAATAACATCGTTATAATTACTACCATTAAAATAATTATCCAGCCGTATCGGTCTATTCCGTTGGATAAGGAAAGGATAAATCGCGTTACAGGCGGCAGTTCTGCGTCAAACCGCTTAAATACATCCTGGAACATGGGAACCACATAATTAATCATGAAGATCATGACCAACATAGCGATGGAAATAACTACTATCGGATAGGTCATGGCCTGACGTACTTTTCTTCGGACTGTTAATCTCTTCCCATAGAACAAAGCCATGTTTTGGAGAATTTCCGTTAGCCTTCCCGTCTTTTCTCCCATGAGCACATTATACACTTCAAAAGCTGTGAAGTAGAGAGGGTTCTTCTCCATGCTTTCCGCCAATGAAAACCCACCTTCCAATTGTTCACGCACCCGAACTATGAGTAGTTTAAGCTTCTTCTTTGCTAGTTGCTCTTGTAAGACCTGCATACTCTCAATAATGGATAGACCAGAACTTAGGAGTACAGCCAGTAAGTGGTAAAACTGTTGGCGGTCTTTCAAACTGACAGAGGGACCTAAGGTGATCTCCCTGTTCCAGAAAGACTCCTTTTCAAGGACTTTCACCTGATTAGCCTGCCAGTAAGTCACCCCTTGGGATACTGATATTTTCATGGCTTCACCCTCCCTTCCTTTGGCAGGCTAAACCATAAGCTTAGCTGGTGTACTGTATCTCTTACTATCCACTGTCTTTGGCTATCATGGGAAACCCATTCTCCCTGAAACGCCCATGAGACTTTACTTCCCTCCCAGTTTCTGCTCAAACTGTCCCTTTCCAGGACATAACAGGGTCCAGGTTTCTGCTTACCGAATTCTATGCAATAGGCTTGAAGCTCTTCCTGCCAGGCCCATTTCTTAGCCCCTCGTAAATCTCTATCTATTTGGTGCTGAAGAGAGCTGAGTTTATACGTATACTGTATGGCATTATCATAGGTCAGCGTAAAGCCTCTGAAGGTACTAAAAATGTACTGCCCTATGAAAAACACTAAGCTGGTTAGAGTTATACTTACCAGAAGTTCGAGCAAGGTAAATCCTGATACCTTTTGCTTTTTACTCATCTCCTTTTATCAATTCACGCCATCCCTAGATGGGATTTTTGTATATCTGCTTCTCTCCAGAATGAGTTGATCCTGCCAATAGCAGCTTACCTTTATCTCGACCAACCCACTATATTCTCCCAAGGAAGAAATCCTTCTCACCATATGTCTGCCACGTATCTCCCATGTTTCATCCTTCTCCCAGTCTTCTTGTAAAGGCATGTATAGAAATTCTCTTACAAGAGAACGATTATGAAATTTCTGGACGGGAGAATGTATCCCACTCAGGCTTTGGAAAAGCATACTTCCCAATACAAACAGCAGAGAAAGCACAGAAAGGCTTACCAATATCTCTACCAGTGTATTCCCCCTTATATGTAGGCCTACTTTCATAGCCACCTAACTATTTTAGACCTAGAATCTTTATCCAAAAAAGGGCTTACAAAATCAGGGTGAAGCAGATCGAAATTCAGTTCTGAGTCCAATAGATAGTTTTTATAAGTAGCTCCGGCTGTCCTCAGTAAAAACTGCCCCACATGTGTATGTCCGTATACCTTTCCCCTCAGGCTTAGTCCATAACTCACATCTACCAATCCCCAGATTTTAGTAGTAGGGGAAATCCACATAACATCCTCCCGCTGGGGCTCTCCATCTAATAATTTCTCACTCATCAAAAGGGCCCCTTCCAGAGTGGAATTGTTTAATAATCTGAGTTTGACGGATTCTTTGGTAGCCTTGAAGAGTGCAAGTACTGAGGGGTAGGTTAAATGCACATCTTGCTCAACCACCAATTCTTCAGTCGCAAAAGCCTGACAACTTCCCTCAAATCCCTCCTCAAAACGAATACTTTTCGCATAAAGCTGAACCTGTTCTAATTGACTGTTGGCTTTCACCAGAATTTCTCCCGTCGTTTGGATGATACATTTTCCCCTAAAGCTTGCCTCATCCAGAATAAGGTTATGCTGTGAACGGATGAGATAGCTTTCTTCTTCCCAGGCTTGGTCTACTGCTATCTTTCGTAGGTAATAGGTTTCTATGCTGGCAGTATCTTCAACAATGGACTTCAAACTATCAGCTACAATGGTTAAGAGGCTATGGTTCATTCCTAGCGCTTTCCCTCTGCTACTCTGTTGCTGGCCCTCAACCAGCTCTTTCCTCTCAAAGCCTTTAATACCTACTGTCCCTTTTTTAATCCCTGCCGCAGGAATATATACCGTCCCTTTCAAAAGGGTGTTTCCAGATAATACCAGTGCACTTTTCTGATCATCTAGGAATAAAGCTGATTGTCGGTCAGAGCTAAGCTCCTGTCCCACCAAAGCCCATTGGGTTTCCTGGGCATATCCATGAATCCCTTTGAACCTAACTAACCCCCATACCCCCCAGGCTTCAGGATACATATTAGCAGTGTCCATACCCGTATCAAATAAGGTCTTTTCAAGGCTTTCATTGAGTTCTAAAGGGGAAGCTAGCAATAGGTTAGATCCGGAATACATATTCTCCCTGGCCAACTCCTCCGCATACATCTTATCCAACAAAGTTAGCTGATAAGCATTCACTAATATATATGCACTCATGAGACCGCTGATGATCAGTACCAACATCAGCACATATAATAAGCTCCCCCCTTGGAGGTGAATATGTTTTAGCTTAAGTGTCATTCTTTAGTTACTTCATATTCTTTCTGATCAACCTTAATCCTTATGTGGTTCATACTTATTTCCAAGACCACTATGTCTGGTGAGGAGGTGTCAGGGCCCAGTATATGCATCTCTCCATCTATGCTGAGAATTCCTGTTAAGTCTGTAGGGTTACTTTGGCTGCTGATAGCACCGTGATAGTTACATTTATGTAGCACTTCCTCCTCTTCTTTCTTTAACATTCTTCCTACTTGATGACTTTTTACCTTCCTATTGCCATCAAAAACCTCCTGCCTTTCTGAGGTAGGATGGTCCAGAAATGGATCTCTATATCCTTCCTTTAGCTCAAAGATGACCGCTAATTGGGGGTCATTTAGTGTATCTATTAAGGTTTTAGGTACAGGAGCAGGATTTGTCTTAGTACCCAATATCCTGAATAGCAGGAGTATCCAAATAGCCCCTACGACTGGAAGGAGAATGATATTGAGCTTTTTGTTTTTCATAATCGCTGTACAAATACAAAATGCTTTTTAGGGCTTCTTGATACTCACCTAGCCTTCAGCAGAAAATCTGGATAAATGATTTGTTTCACATCAAGATCGGCTGTTTATCTCCATCCTTATTATATTACAAGACATGGAAGAGATTGATCATATGAAACTTGTGGACTCTAAGAAGCAAGGTATAGGGCAGGGAACTATCCAGCTTACTTAAAGACATAGACTCATAGTTTCATTAGCAGTAAGGGTAAATATGAACTTCTCGTCTGATCAATTGGCTCAGATCTACTAATTGAATTCACGTACTTGAGGATAAGGCTAGTTTTTTAATCTAGTTTTTTCCAGTCACTTGCTACCCTTTTGAAATGATTACAAATACTAAATCGTCATACAAACGCAGCAGAAAACTGGACAATTTCCTTGTCATGTGCCGCACGATGTACCTAAACGATGGGCCACTTAGCTTCTAGCTAGTAAACTGACCTTGTAATCTATTTATAGTTCATGCCAATGTGTCCCACAATAGTCTCCTGACTTCGAAGATTGTAGTGCGATAAAGAATTGGCCACACTATGCAGCTTCAAGCCTTTAAAGGACATTCTATGTAGGCCTTCTATGGATCAAGCTGCATCGGAAACTGGCTCATGATCCCGAAACCATGCAGGATCTCAATAGATCGCGGCACGACAACAGGCATGATCTC
>JBCDBC010000150.1:0-8528 GCA_039184535.1 Bacteroidota bacterium
GGAAAAATGGGAGGTATTAACGGATCTCTCCAGCTCCAACATCTCATTCTTTCTGCCCCAGTGGAAATAACGCCTATGGGTTTCCGCTTAAACTCCTCCCAGTAATGGTCTATAGCATTTTTGAGAACGCCAGTATAGCTACCGTGATATTCAGGAGAGGCAAAAATAATTCCATCAGCTTCCTGTAGTGCTAGCCCTGTTTCTACCAAAGATTCATCAGGTTCAGATTGCTGCTGCCATCTTTGGGTAAGAATGGGGAGCTTGACGTCTGCCAGGTCTATTACCTTAAGGGAGACTCCAGGAATCTTTGATAACTGCTCCGCTACATAGAAACAGATCAAGTGAGTTTTACGTTCCTCTCTAACACTTCCTAAAATGATCGCAATCTTCATACTTGCTTATCTTGGGGGCAGTAAAATAATACTTATACGAGCTTATTACCAGTATATCCGATTATGCTAACCGCTAGTAGCAATTAAGGTTTGGGAGAATTCTTGAGATCTGTGAGTTTAGATTCCACTTTGAGGCGGATTTTCTAAATTGATTAGGGATATTTCTTGCGAAAGGAGTCTCCTTTCATTACATTTGCACTCCCAAAAAAATTGAAAGATCATGTCAAAGAGGACGTTTCAGCCCAGTAACAGAAAGCGTAGAAATAAGCATGGCTTCCGTTCTAGAATGGAGGATGTGGGCGGCAAAAAAGTAATTGCCAGAAGACGAGCCAAGGGTAGGCAAAGACTTACCGTAAGTGACGAAGGCCGTCATAAGCAAAAGTAATGTGGAGTGGATTCCCCACAGCGCTTCACGCTTTCCCGTGTAGAACGCCTTCGTAAGAAGAAAGCGTTCTCTTATCTGTTTTCCTCCGGCAAGCACGCAAGGGCCGGATTTATCAAGATTATCTACACAACGCAGTTACCTGAATCTCTTCAGACCAGTCCCCTTATGGCTGGATTTTCTGTCCCTAAAAGAAGATTTAAAAAAGCTTCTGATAGAAACCTGTTAAAGAGAAGGTTAAGGGAAGTGCACAGACAAAATAAACTTCTTCTGCTTTCAGACCTGAAACGAAAGGAAGAAAATCTCGTTATTCTGTATATCTACCAGGGAAAGCATATAGCTTCCTATCATGAGATTGAAAGCCTGGTAATAAAGAGCATGCGCAACCTGAGGGAATTGACTGGTCTGTCAAAGGATGGATGAGGTCGTAAAAATCCCCGAATTGGTTGAATTCTGTGGCAACTCATGCAGAAAAATCGTATGTTAAAATTAATTATCACGGCTTTATTTTTCATCAAAAGATAATCTGTTGCATAGCAGACTGTATTGCGCGTAAAAAGGATCAACCTTCTGGCTGAAAAGCACTATTTCCTTAAAAAGCCTATTTAGAGTAGACGTGAAAAATCAGTATCAGAAAAAATGATACTGAATGTTACATCGCTAATGTTTAGCCAGTTTATCTCATTACTGACTGAGTAATTACTTCTACCTTCAGATAAAGTATTCAGGTTAAGATTAAAAAAGTTTGTGAAGTATGCGTATGAGAAAATACTTGATTTGGGTCCTGGTTATTTCCCTTTCCTTCGGTTCTGGTTTCATTACTAATGTTTCAGATAACTACTTCGAGATATCGAAGAATCTGGATATTTTTGGTAAGCTCTACCGAGAGATCAATACTTTATATGTAGATGACACGGATCCGTCAGAACTCATGCGTACGGGCATAGATGCTATGCTTAACTCCCTGGATCCCTACACAAACTACATCAGCGAGAAGGAAGTAGATGATTTTAAGTTTATGTCTACTGGCCAATACGGTGGTGTAGGAGCACTCATAGGACTCAGAAAAGATAAGTTTGTTATACTGGAATTATATGAAGGCTATCCGGCAGATCGCTCAGGTTTGAAAGCGGGAGATGAAATCATCTCCGTAGATGGCAAAGAAGTGAATGCAGAAAGCATGAAGGTGGTGGATGTAAGAAACCTCTTGAGAGGTGAGAAGGGCAGTGCGGTAAAGGTAGCGGTTAAGCGCAATGAGAAGGAAGACCTGGATTTTTCTCTGGAAAGAGATAGAGTGAAAGTAAATAATGTTCCCTACTACGGAATGGTAGATGAAAATATAGGGTATATAGCCCTTACCGGTTTTACCCAGGATGCTGGAAAAGAAGTAGAGGATGCCCTTACAAAACTCCAGGAAGAAAATGCCAAACTCTCTGGTGTAGTATTAGACCTGAGAGGGAATCCAGGTGGAAGATTAGATGAAGCTGTAAACGTAGCCAATGTTTTCCTCCCTTATAAAGAAAAGATTGTAGAAACCAGAGGGAGAATAGATGGTTCTCAGAGAACCCACTATGCACAGCGTCAACCAGTGGATACCAAAATTCCCTTGGCGGTAGTCATCAATAAAAATAGCGCCAGTGCCTCTGAAATTGTGGCGGGTTCTATCCAGGACCTAGACAGAGGGATCATTATAGGGCAGAAGAGCTTTGGGAAGGGGCTGGTACAGAATATCCGCCCACTGAGCTATAACACTCAGCTTAAGGTAACTACAGCCAAGTATTACACACCATCAGGTAGATGCATTCAGGCTATCAATTACCATGATAAGGACAAAAACGGCAGGTTTAGCAGAATACCTGATAGCCTCAGAAAGACCTTCTTTACCAGAAACGGAAGAGAAGTGATGGATGCAGGAGGAATAAGCCCGGATGTAGCCATAGATAAAGATCCTCTCCATGAAGTAAGTAAAGCGCTGGCTCGCCAGAATGTCATTTTCAACTTTGTTACTGTTTGGACAGCCGATAAGGAGACCATTGCCAACCCCAGAGAATTCAAAATTACAGATCAGATCTATAATGAGTTTGTGGCCTACGTAAGAGACACTGACTTCTCTTTCAAGACTAAGGCTGACAGACAGCTGGATCGCCTACAATCCACCATAGAAGAAGAAGCATACTTTGCCCAGATATCTAATGAAATCTCTGATTTGGAGAAGAAGTTGGAGTCTCTTAAAGATAAGGATCTGATGAAGCACAAAGATGAAATTTCACGCCTACTAAAGCAGGAAATTCTCCTAAGATACTACCATCAGTCTGGAAGCGTAGAAGGATATTTCCTGGATACGCCCGAGGTAGATGAAGCAGTAGCCCTCCTCACAAATAAGCAGATGGTGGAGAAAATGCTCAAAATGCCTAATAAGTAAGCCTGATTTATAGAAGAATTTACTGAGCCATCCTGTTACACGGGATGGCTCTTTTTGTTTTTATTAAGGGAAAAAGAAAACATATGGTTTACTTTGAGGTGTTAGTAACTATATGGAAAAACTCCCATTAGCATTGATCTTCTGTTTCCTCAGCACCTGGGCTTCTATATATGCATGTGAGTGTACTGAGCCTGAAGATCTCCAAAGCCGCTATGATCAGGCAGATTATGTGTTTACGGGCACTGTAGTGGGGCTGAATACCAACTGGATCTCCGGAGGCTGGAAATTCTCTTTCAAAGTGGAGCAAAGCTGGAAAAAGTCTACTTCTGATTTTCTCATCATTAATACCGGATGGGAAGACCAGGACTGTGGGTATATTTTTGAAGAAGGAGAAAGCTATCTGGTATATGTTACTCGAAAGTTTACCCCCAAAACCAGGCAATGTGTAGGGAATATGAGAAAAAGTGAAGCGGCAGAAGTGCTGGCCTGGCTAGGAGAAGGACAAGCTCCAGAGAGGAATTCTATGGCACCCGCCATGTTCTGGATAGTAGGAGCACTGGGAGCCCTTTCCGTTATTTTCATTGCCTTTGTAGTATTAAAGAATAAAATAGCACCTGCTAAGACATAACCCTCACATCCCTAAACATCTTCCCTGATTATGAGCGTACAAGCTGATAAGGTTAAAATAGAAGAAGGCTGGAAAAAAGCCCTTCTATCCGAGTTTGAGAAACCCTATTTCCAGTCCTTAAGAAGCTTTCTGGTAGCTGAGAAGCAAGCCGGACAGCAAATCTTTCCTCCCGGCAAATTCATCTTTAATGCTTTTAATTCTACCCCCTTTGATAATGTAAAAGTGGTCATCATAGGACAGGACCCTTACCATGGTCCCGGACAGGCACATGGCCTTTGTTTTTCCGTACAGCCGGGTGTACGTATCCCTCCTTCCCTGAGAAATATCTATAAAGAGCTACATGAGGATATAGGCTTTACTATACCTACCCATGGCTACCTTCAAAAATGGGCTGACCAGGGGGTACTCATGCTGAATGCTTTGTTAACAGTAAGGGCCTCTCAAGCAGGTTCTCACAAAGGAAAAGGATGGGAAGAATTTACTTCCGCGGCCATTCAGGCCTTGAATGATCAGAAGGAAGGAATTGTATTTCTGCTTTGGGGTAGATATGCTCAGGAAAAGGGCGCCATCATAGATCCTGCCAAGCATCACGTGTTGAAGTCCGTCCACCCTTCTCCTTTTGCGGCAGATAAAGGCTTTTTCGGTTCAAAGCACTTTTCCAAAACCAATGAACTGCTGACGGCATCAGGGAGAACTCCTATAGACTGGCAAATATAAAAAGACCTCCGCTTGAGTACAGAGGCCCCTTTTTGGCAAAATTAATACACGAGCTGAAGTCACTGTCACGGACAGTCGTAGCCAACTTTACAATACCAAATGATGTGTGGTTGAGTGTTGTACTAGTTGATGTAAGAAAGGGAGAAGGGGTAACCGATTTAGGCTATATTTTTATCATTTAGCTCTTCCAGAGGGGTAAAAATCCACCTTTCTGCTACTATGCTCATACTCACAGCTCGGGCCACCATGAAGAGGGTCATCGCCAACCAGATTCCATGATTGTGTAACCAGGCCTTCCCTATGTACAAGGCTGGCAGGAAGATCAGGAAGGTGGAAAGTAGCATGGTATTTCTCATGGCTTTACTGGCGGTAGCGCCTATATAGATTCCGTCCCACATAAAGGCAATAGACCCTGCGATAGGAATGGCAAACATCCATGGAAGGTAAACCTTGGCTACTTCTATGATTTCTTCCTGGTCCGTGAAAATAGTGAGAAGCCTTTCTCCTATGAGCATATAGGCAAATACAAAACTAAGCCCAAGGCCTACCCCCCAAATGAAGAGGAGCTTAATGGCTTTTCTGAGTTTTAGCAGCTCACCGGCTCCGGTAAATCTTCCCACCAGACTTTCTGCCGCATGAGCAAAGCCATCTACTGCATATCCCATCAGGTGGAAGTATTGGAGTAAGACCTGATTAGCCGCCAGTATGGTAGCGGTGTAAGCGGCAGAGGCGGAAGTGAAAATGGAAAAGGCCAGAACCAGACAGATGGTTCTGATGAAAATATCTGAGTTCACCTGAAAGAAATGCTTGATAGCTTCCAGGTTTTTGAGGTGATCCCAGCTGAGGTGAGAGAGGGAGGATTTATAGCTTCTCAGAAAAAAGAATAGTGCAAATACCAGTCCCAGATATTGGGCACAGACGGTTCCCAAGGCTACGCCGTCTGAGGTCATTCCCCAGCGGTAAACAAAGAGGAAGCTGAATACGATGTTGGCAGCATTGATGATGATGGTCAGCCACATGGGATAGCGTACGTTCTGCATCCCCAGAAACCAACCCTGTATAGCATACAAACTTAGGGTAGCAGGTGCCGCCCAGATACGGATGATGAAGTAGGTGTAGGCGAGTTCTCTAATAGAAGCTTCTCCCTGTATGAGTTGGAAAGAGAATTCTCCAAGCTGTATGGGATAAAAAGAGACGCGGCCTATCAGTCGATGAAGCAAAATGATAAGGAGGCTTCCCCCCATGGCTACCAGCATACCCCTCCCTAGAATGGAGATAATCTCTTGTGGATCATTCTTCCCAAATGCCTGGGCAGTAAGTCCGGTAGTTCCCATCCGCAAAAAGCCAAACCCCCAGTAAATGAAATTGAAGACGATACTCCCGATAGCAATTGCTCCCAGATATTTAGCCGAATCCAGATGGCCCATTAAGGCAGTGTCCACCATGCCTAATAGGGGAACAGATAGGTTACTGAGGATATTCGGAATGGCTAACTTGAGAATTTGCTTATTCATTCAGCTTAGTTGGGTACACTAAGTAAGTGCCTAAGTCTGATAATAGCTTCACTTCTTTTCCACAATATTTAGCTGATTGAAGACTAACCACAAAAAGCCCGTGAGCAAAACTCACAAGCTCTCTGCAATAAATGCCGCCACAAAATTATTCTTTCCTCTTAGAGAGATTAGATAGTATCTGAGAAGATCATGTCTTCTTCGTCTATTTCTTCCCCATCACAGATGAGGGCTGCTCTTTCTACCATGGCCTTTAATTCACGCACATTTCCCGGCCATGGGTGATCCAGTAAGGCTTGAATACCCTCCTTGGTGAAGCTCTTGCTTGGCATTCTGTTAGACTTACAGAACTGCGCCAGGAAGTGCTTGGCCAGAATGATGATATCATTTCCTCTGTCCCTTAGTGGAGGAAGGTGGATCAGGAATCCCTGCAAGCGATAGTAAAGGTCTTCTCTGAATAGGTTCTCCTGTACTCGCTTACTGAGGTTTTTATTGGTAGCTGCCAGCACACGTACATCCAGCGGAAGTTCTTTGTTACTACCGAGACGAGTGATCTTTTTCTCCTGGAGAACACGTAGAAGTTTCGTTTGTAATTCCATATGCATTTCTCCTATCTCATCCAGGAATATGGTCCCACCATTAGCCTCTTCAAATTTTCCAATCCTTCTGCCCGTAGCACCTGTAAAGGCGCCCTTCTCATGCCCAAAGAGTTCACTTTCTATCAGGTCAGCTGGAATAGCCGCTACATTCACAGGGATAAACGGCTTCCTCTTTCTGGGAGAACCATAGTGAATGGCATTGGCAATCACCTCTTTTCCTGTTCCACTTTCTCCAGTAATAAGCACAAGAATGTTACTCTTCTCTACCTTCTGAATCATCTTCAGAACTTTCAGAACAGATTTACTCTCTCCTACAACTGTACTGTACTTATTTCTGTCAATGATCTGGTCCCGGAGATGCTCCACCTCCTTCTTCAAACTGACATGCTTGGAGAGGTTCTTTACCACGTTTGATAGTTCTACTACGGCATTATCATTCTTGATAATGTAGTTATTGGCACCGTTCTTATAGGCTTCTACCACTACCTCTACTTTCTCCTGTCCGGATAAAATGATGGTTCCTATATCTTCATTGTAGTCCTTAATCTGCTTAAGAATTTCCAGACCATTCATGTCCGGCAGATTATAATCTATACTTACTATATCCGGATTCTGATACAGGTTATTTAAGAATGACTTTCCGTCCGTGAAGACGTGCACGTCATTCGTATCTTCCAGTTCCAGCTTTCTTTGAAGTACCTTGCCGAATACCAAGTCGTCTTCCAGGATAAAGATTTTATTTAAAAACTTCTGTGCCATACTATATCTCCCGATTTATTGGATTGAATAATTTGAACTATCTCGAATTTGCATATTTCTTGATTTGGGAAAATTATAAGCTTGTTTCAGTTATAGAAAACCCATCCTCAAATATTTATTACAGCAAAGTCTCTTTGTTAGATTTCTATCCTGAGCCCTGAAATTTTCTTTTCCCCACTCCTTGAGAATAGCATGTCAGGTTTCTTCCTGAATTGTAGCATGCCTAAGAGCAGAATACATGTAACTATCCGCTAATTATCTGTTTTTGAATACGATGGTTTTCGTCGACTTTTAGAATGTTTGATGATTGAATTATCCAATATTTATGAGCGACAGACCTTATCACCCATTTGCTGATGCACCCCTCCAGGGAGGAAGCTCAGGAAAAGTACTGGACATCCAGTATGATCAGCTGGAAGAGTTAACAGGAAGTGATCCGGAATTTATGGTTGAGATTCTGGAAATGATTGTGGAGCAGACACCAGAGGTATTAGAAGAGATGGATACCCTTTTACAGTCAGCTTCTTTTGCGGACCTATCCGGGAAAGCCCATAAATATAAATCCACCATAAATATTCTAGGTGGGAACGCCCTGACAGATGTGACGAAGGATCTGGAAATTCAGGCCAAACAAAATCCTACGGTGGAGAATCTGACACCTTTAATTGCTGATTTTAAGTCTTTGTGTACAGATATGCTAAGACAACTCAGAATTAAGTTACAGCAGCTGGGAGAAGGATGAAATGTCGAAATATATGTATATTTAAATCCCGTTTAGATCATTAAACGGGATTTCTTTTTTTTTATGTGATGTTAGATTCATTCTGTAAGGCGTAAAAAGTAATGCACATTTCCCTACATGTTTTATTGATGGTTTCCGTGGGCTTATTCGGAAGTTGGCAGTTAGCTTGTACCCCCACCCCACCAGAAAAAGAAGAAACCCCTGAAGTAGCTAGTAGATCTCTAGCACCTCCTCCTGAGTTTCCCTATCAGTTAGACCAACCGACAAGCAAGGTAAAACTCCCCAGAACCCTCACAGAAATTTCCGGCCTCTCTTATGTTGCACCAGGCCAGGTCATGATAGTACAGGATGAGAAAGGGAACCTCTACCACTATGA
>JBCDBC010000151.1:0-8494 GCA_039184535.1 Bacteroidota bacterium
CGGAGCAGGGCACCGTCCGGGTGGTGCTCGACACCATTCCCGACGATCCCCAGGACTTCACCGTCATGGGTGGGGCGCTGGGCGCTGAGTATACAACCAAATCAATGGTCCTATGACATACCATGAACCAAATCTGGTTCCGTATAGTAGGTGAAAGGGGACATCCTGCACATTCCTAATCAGAAAAAATTCTATCTGATACCAACATAGGAAGCCAATCAATGCCAGGAGGAAGACCAAAGGATACTTTCGGAAAGGTTTTTTTAGCGAAAAAGCCACCAGGAGAAACAATCCCTGGAAAAGGCTAATTAACAAGATGATAGAAATAGTATCCATAGATGAACTCAGCTAACATAAAATATGTATTTCTTCCACATTAATGGGTAAATTTCTACGAATACATTCTTAATCAGGCCATAACCATGGATTCCATATTTCAAACCTACAGACCAGAAGGCTTTCATACTGTAAACGGATACCTCTTTGTAGAGAAGCCGGAAGAGTTAATCAGTTTTTTATCAACCGTTTTCCTGGCAGAAGAAACCAGTAGAACGGTAGGAGATGATGGAAAGCTCATCCGAAACTGCATTCTTAGAATTGGAGATTCGTCCATCATGTTAGCCCAGGCTTCCGAGGCTTTTGCTGGTATGCGAACCTGCTTCTACATTTATGTAAGCGATGTGGATCAGGTTTACCAGAGAGCCCTGGCCAATGGTGCTCAAAGTGTTTTCCCTCCCTCCGATATGGACTTTGGAGATAGGCAAGGGGGGATTATGGATCCTGCAGGAAACTACTGGTGGATCTCAAAAAGATTGGAAGAAGGAGGGTATAGCGCTAGCTGACACTAGTTCGGGAAAGAATTTCTCAGCTTTCTCCTAAAAATTCTGCATCTTTTCAGATGAAGCTTCGTCATAAGATAAAACTGAAGACATGAATCCGCTTTTACATTCATGGTATGAGCAATATAGCCCTGGCTTACAAGCCTTCCTCTACAACAAAGTAGGAGAAGAAGCTGAGGATATTTTGCATGAGCTATTTGTGAAGCTTCACCAAAAGGAGCACATTCTTTCGGAAGTAAAAGATGCGCGCAAATGGTTATATACTGCCGCAAAAAGAGCTGCCATAGACCATTTCCGCAAGCAAAACAGAACAATCCAAACGAAAGAGGGAAATGATCAGGAAGTGTCTGACCCAAATAGAGTAGCTAGATGTCTATACTCATTCATCCCCAGCCTAAGCGCCAGAGACCAAAAACTGTTGATGGCAGTAGATATATCGGGGGTAGGTCAGAAAGAGTTGGCTGAGGAAGAAGGCATCCCTTACTCCAGCATGAAGTCTCAGGTGCAGCGAGCGAGAAAGAAATTACGTAAGACTTTTGAGGACAGATGTGAGATAACTTATGATGCACTAAGACGCCCCATAGACTGTACCAGAACTTGTAAAACCTGTGCCAGCTAAGGCATCATAGCACCAATAGAGCGCTCCAGGTCCCCTGATATAAGACTCTGGCTTTAACTGTACTTCCCTTGGGCATGGTCACAGGATCTCTAAACACACTGGCACTTTTCCTATGCATAGGATCTTCCCCGTCCAAGGTATAGTATATTTCTCCCTCAGTAGGTTCTTTCAAATGAATCATAGCTTCCCCATTATCTTCATGCTGTATGCTTAATAAGGGTGGATTCACCTCAGGGTAGTATCCTTCTTCTCTTAAGGCTATTATGAATCTTTCACTATTACCCTTCATCATTTCGGCTACTCTGTCTACCTCATTTTTCCAACTTTCATCCCGGGTCCGCAACTTGCCATCCAGTGCATTACCCCATCTGGCGGATTCTGCCAGGACTGCTTTGCGTATATACTCATTTAGCTTATTCCACCTGTAAAGGTTTTTTTCTTCAGATAGTTCCCCATCATGGAAACAATGAAGGTATACCCTATCAGCAAAGCGCTGCATAAAATCCTTATTTTTTCTCACAGCATGCCAGGTTCTACTTATTTCGGATTCACCCTCCTCATCATTCACAAACTCATAATGCACCCAGGCTCCTGCTATTCCTTCCGGTTCTTCATCCCAACTCATTTCTGCGTCCCATACAAAGTACCTGAGTTTTACGGAGTCTTGTAGATTCAATGCCCCATAGTAGTTGTTCTCAGGCCAGTCTACCATGCCTATGTACCATGAAAGAATGAGATAATCACAAAATGCATCTACATCCACATATTCAGTGAATTCTTCGTACACAGATGGATCAGAAAGATCTTTCTTTATCAGCTTATACTTGATATACTTGTAGATGGAGTCATTCCCATGAAGGGTTCCATTATGGTTAAACACATACCAGTTATCTTCTTCTCCTTTCAGGTAGGTTTCCACAAATTTCTCATCTGGCCTTTCTGTGGCATTGTATAGGCCCATATAAGCACCATTTACATATAAGTGGACAAAGGTTCCTCTGGCTCCGCTCCCCATCATGTCTATGCTTACATCCCTGGCCCACTGGTCTCTGGTAAAGGCAGTTTTGTCCGGGTAGTAGTTACGTGTCCATGAACGCTGAGTACCAGCTCTCAACACCAGTCTATCCAACTTTTTAGTGGCACTTTTCCTGTTAAGCGGACTATACTTTTTAAAGAGTTCCGTTTTCAGTTTCCCATCCCCATATTTCTTTTTGAATGAGAGTCTGTAATTTCTCTTAAGATGCTTATGGCTTACCCCTTCTATACCGGAGAATGCTTGTGTGTTATAAGAAGGTTTATCCGGAAAGAGAATCTCCGTACTCACCGGAACTTCATCAAAACCCAGGGTCATCTTCCAAAAAGAAGCTAAATCCATACTCAGGGATACTGATGGGATGGATAACAGGCTTTCTACCATAGCTCCTCTATCCTGACTTACTACCTCAGGATTCATCCCATAGCTAAACTTGACCCTCCCGAAGGCATAATCTGTATTGATCATGGGTCTGGGCCATCCGGGCATGCTGTCTGGCTGGTCTAACACCTGACCCACGAACAAATAACTATGGACATCTACCTTACTGGCTTTTTCTCCCCTGGACTGGAGGTAGGCTTTTACTACCGTATTCTTATTAATGAGAATAGGTTTTTTATACACCAGGGAAGTTGAATCAGTAGGATGTGATCCATCAAGGGTGTAATAGATAGTGCCTTTAAGCTCACTCTTCAATTTGAGTTTAAAGGGAGATTGGTAAAAACCCCTCTCCACAGAGAAGTCAGGTTTGGGGACTTTCTGTGCCAGGCTTTGGTTGACGAAAAAGAGGCAGAAGAGCCCCACACACATTCGAAGCATCTTTTGCAATTGAGTATGTACTAATAAACATTAATAAAATCAGGATAACAAAAGTTTACATTTTCTCCGATTTTTCTAAAAAAAATAAGCCCCCAGTGCTACTACCGGGGACTTGATTGATTGTATATAGAATACTTAGCTGATTTCTATCTTTTAACTGGTCCCAGGTCAATTCCCATAGTTACCTCATGGGCAGACCCGTAAGTGGACTGGTAAGTACCTCCTAAACGGAAGTCGTAGGTGTAAGCCAGGTGGAAGCGTTCCATATTCACCCCCACCATCCAAGCTAGTACATCAGAACCATCCGTTAGGTTAGCAAAATCCTGCCTGTAGGAAGCTCCTACGAAAACTACTTCATCCAGGAAGAATACTCTGATATTCAGGTCACCTTGTAAAGGTGCCGCTTCTACTTTTCTCAGCAGGATAGAAGCTTCGTAAGAAACATTAGGTCCTGCGAGGAAGTATCCAGCTGTTACAAAGAAGTGTCTTTTCAGTCTTCCTTCTACACTTCTGGAAATATCATCTATTCCATAATCCAAGGGTGCCTGAATAATGTTGGGAGCTGAAAGCCCTGCCCAAAAGTTATCTCCATAGAGGTATAATCCGGCTGATGCATCCAACACATTGATGTTATTGGTATTAGAAAATAATATTTCATCAGAAGGATCCACAAAGGTGATGTTCTGTAAATCCAGGGTATACTGAAGATATTTTAGAGATAGCCCCATCCCCAACTTGATATCATCTGTTAGGGGAAGGTGATAAGCGTATCCTCCTTCAGCACCTATGCGCTTGGTAG
This sequence comes from Bacteroidota bacterium, assembly GCA_039184535.1. Lineage (GTDB taxonomy): Bacteria > Bacteroidota > Bacteroidia > J057 > J057 > JBCBKZ01. The sequence goes on from JBCDBC010000151.1 coordinate 4,110, forward strand.
GACCAGTGATATCACTGTATAACTTCAGTCCAAATCCACTGTTTTCATATCCTCCCTGATAGGTTACACTGAATGTTCTAGGGGCACCGGGAAGATTAAACCACTGGAATCTGTGGTGAAAACGGATCTCGTGATTTTCTGTACTACCTGCTACCGCGGGGTTGATCAGGTAGTGATTATTCATGTACTGGGTGTAGAGAGGTTCCTGCTGCCCGTAAGCGCTGAATACCCAGAGCAGTGAGAATATGACTATGCTTAATCTTTTCATATTCAAATTTTTATTCTTTGTTGGAGATTTGAAGTTTGGATTAACGGAAAATGCTAACGGTGCCTTTAAATACTCTATCACTATCATCATTCAACAGTTCGAAGATGTAATAGTAGGTACCATCCGGGAGAGGGTTTCCGTTAAAGGTTCCATCCCATTCATTGTTGTAATTGTCTGCTGAGAATACCAGCTGTCCCCATCTGTTCAGGATTGACAGTGTATTATCAGGGAAGGCTTGTACACAGGGTATGACAAATTTCTCATTCACTCCATCTCCATTAGGCGTAAAGCCCATATTAGTAGAAAGACAATCAAAACGCTCACTCACTGGTACTTCAGCATCTAGAATGAGCTGGCAGCCAATAGAGTCTGTAACTACCACTCTATAAGTACCTACTAGCAGATTACTGATGGAATCACCCGTTATGGTTGGATCTGTATTCCACACATAAGAGTATGGAGGAACACCACCTTCAGCTGTTACTTTAGCTGTTCCTTTCTTGGTAAAGTTATCTTCTGTGGTGGCCACAGTAGCGGTTAAGACTGGAGGCTCAATAATAGTGAAGGTAACTGAATCTTCACACCCTCCTCCGTCAATCAGTTTCACTGTATAGTCTCCACCTGAAAGGTTGGTTAATTCATCTCCCGTTTCTCCAGTAGACCAAGTGTAGGAGTATGGTTCAGTACCTCCCATAGTCATGACAGAGATGGCTCCGCTTCCACTTCCATTACAAATAATAGGCTGGGTATCAGCTATTACTTCTAATGTAGTTGGTTCTCCTAAAATAGCTGTTGCAATAGTAGTGTCTCCATTAAAGTCTATGACAGTTACTGAGTAAGTACCTGGTGCAAGGTTTACTGCCTGCTCTCCTATTTGGAAATTGCTCCATGTAAAGGAGTAGGGAGGACATCCTCCTGTTACTAAGGCAGTAGCTACTGCATTTGCCGTATCAGGACACCCATTATAACCAAATGTGATATCAGCAATCAGGCTATCAGGTATAACAGTAATGTTAAACGTACAACTATCTACATTTCCACTTGCATCACTCGCATATGCTGTAACAGGGGTAGTTCCTACCGGGAAGGTATCTCCCTGCATGATACTGCTGCTAAAGATCAGGCTATCACAGTTGTCAGTAGCCACAGGAGGATCCCAGGTAACGAGTGCTCCACACAAGCCGGAGTCAGTACTTACTGAAATATCAGGTACACAGGTGGTGATTACCGGAGCTACCGTATCCTGCAGTACAATGTTAAAGCTTATGACGCTTTCATTTCCTGCTGTATCTATTGCTGTATAAGTAACAGTATTAGTACCTGCAATAAAGGTATCACCAGGCTGGAAATCACTGAATGAAGTATCTAACTCACAATTATCTAGTGGAATAGGAGGTATCCAGCTTACTGGAAGGCTACACACATCTGCGGCCAGCGTAAGATTAATATCAGCAGGGGGATTCAAGAATGTAGGCCCAATGCTGTCTACTACCGTCACGACAAACTCACAGGTATCTTTATTTCCAGCACCGTCAGTAGCTATGTAGGTTACAGTTGTGGATCCAAGGTCAAAGGTAGATCCGGGAAGGATGCTTATTCCGTAGGTAACTAACCCACAATCATCCTCTGCTACAGGTGCATCCCAAGTAACTACAGCCTGACAAAGTCCAGAGTCAGCAGACACTAGAATGGTATCAGGACAGTTGACAAATTCTGGTGGAAACTGGTCAACTGCAAGCTCTACCTCGAAGGAATCTGTTACGGTACAACCAGCACCATCAGACACAATCACTATATACTCCCCACCGTTCAGGCTGTCAGGATCCTCTACAGGAGCCGCTCCGTTATTCCATAAAAAGGTATAAGTACCAGGTCCTGTCCCACCAGTTACGGTAAGATCTATGGATCCAGAATTATCCTGGCATCCTGCTTCCGAAACTACACCTGAAACGGCTAATGTAGGTACTGCAGTCTCATTCCACTCGTAAGCCCCTAAGTCTACACCAGGTCCGAATGGTCTTGCATCACCGTTAATATCATCTGTGGGTGCTGCGGTAGCATCAGCTATGTCTCTAGCGGCAGAACAAGAAACCAGGCTTAGGTTTCCTGCTGTATCAGGTGCAGTAGTAAAATCAGGCTGGCTGAAGAAGATAGGGTTGATATCTACTACATTACTTCCAGCAAAACCACCTTCTACGGTAGAGAAACTTACTACGGCATCTGTATTTAAGTCTGTACTAATCTCTGAGGAGTTACCCCAAAGGATACTGTTAGTGATGGTAAAATCTGAATTAGCCTGAGCTCTGATACCCCCACCTATAACGGCTGCATTCCCACTGAAAGAACAGTTAAGTACAGCACCTTCAGAACCTCCTGTGTGAAAGATAGCTCCTCCATTTCCGCTGGAGAAGTTACTTTTAAACTCACAATTGGTATATGCTACATCCGAGGTAGCTAGCGCATAAACTGCTCCTCCAGAATTAGAAATGTTCCCAATAAATCTACATTTGCTGAGGGTAGTATTTGCATTATCTGAACAAAGGATGGCTCCACCAGAGGTAGTAGAATTGTTTCCTAAGAAAGTAGAGGATTCTATGGTAGGGGAAGAGTTAAAGACATTAATAGCTCCTCCTCTTTGAGAATTGTTAGTGTCAAATAGTACATTCTCTACAATACCTGTACCACCGTTGAAGAAGTAAATGGCTCCTCCTCTTTCAGTAGCTTCATTGAAACTCATGGTTGAGTTCCTGATAGTAGGTGAAGCACCAGAAGCTATGTAAACAGCTCCCCCAGACTCAGATTCATTTTTCTCAATAATACAATCTTCAATGACAGGAGATGCACCAATATTCATGATCATGGCTCCTCCTCTGAATATAGCGGTATTGAATTGGAAGGTACAGTTTGAGAAAGAAGGACTTGCATCTTCTCTCATGTACACAGCTCCCCCTTCAACATCAGCTGAGTTGTTGGAGAAGGTGATGTCACTAAGAGTACCAGCTGAGGTTTTGAAAAAGGATATAGCCCCTCCTTGTCTACTCAGGTTTTGGTCAAATACACAGTCTGTAGCGGTCAGGTTACAGCCACTTTCCAGGCCTATCCCCCCCCCTCGGCTAATTGGTAGGGGAAGTCCTATCCCACTACCAGAAATCACCATATTACTGGTATCACTTATGAAAGCACCCCCACCAAAGTCTGACTGATTCATAGTCATAGTGGCGTTATCCATAGTGATCAAGGATTTTGCAGTAGCAAACAATCCTCCTCCTGAAGTGAGTGAAATGTTATCTGAAATAATAACATTGTTGAGACTCAGATTTGAATTAAAAGCATACAGACCAGCCCCTTGACCATCTGCTCCTGCACCGTCCGCATTACCAGCTTTAATGGTAAATCCGTCAAGAATGGTTTCAGTAGCCAGATTTAAGGCAGTTACTACGTGATAGGTGTTGTCTCCGTTATTGGAGAATGAGGGTCCGTCATTAGAGAGCATGTCTCCAGACAGAATGGTTACATTGGCTTGGGGATTTCTTTGTGTTAGTTCTGTTTCGGAGCCAATAAATCCTCCGTAAACAGCTACGCCATCTTTTAAGCTAAAGGTAGAGGTCCTGCTATTTACCAGGGGTACATAGGTGCCTTCGGCAACCCAAATTTCCCCTGCGTTAGTGTTCACTAAAGCAGTTTGTAAGTCAGTGTAGGCATCCTCCCATGAGGTACCATTGTTTGCTCCTGTCGCAAAGCCATTTACATACACGATTTGTGAAGAAGCAGAGCTAACTAAAAAGAACAGGATCAGACTGAAAAGAAAAGTAGCTTTCACTTTCATATAAGCATTCCATTTGGTTCGAATGTCCTTCAGATAGGCAGCATTTCTGATTAGCCTCAATATGAAAGTTAAACAGAGGGACGTTCATGGCTAAGAACATCAGCAGGTGGGATTCATCTATAGACTATAATGGGCTCCATACCGGCTAACCGCTCAAGGAAAAGATAAACTCTTTTTAATGTTGTAAGAAAATCAATTAGAATTTCAGATAAAATGAGTAAGATTTTCATTCACATTGATCGACAGCCCGTGAAAGCTGACCCAGCGGCGCAGGCGGATGCCGATGGCGGC
>JBCDBC010000152.1:0-8488 GCA_039184535.1 Bacteroidota bacterium
CGGCAACATTTCTTCAAGGCAATCCTCCAGCTCTGGTTGTCGAGGTCGTCAGCAAAAACAGCAAGGACAAAGACTACAACCAACTCCCTACTGAGTACGCTCTGGTTGTCGAGGTCGTCAGCTAAAGCGTACATTCTCCAGGGGAAGGCTACAACCCTACGGCCTATGTTGATCATGGTCCTCTATCTGGCATGCGTAGTATATGCTAGGTATGAATTCCAACAAATGCCCCAGTTTATCGGAGGAATCATCGGGCTCTTCTTAGCCATTTTGTGTATTATACTTTCTGTAAGGACGTCGCAAAAAACTTGATTCCTATGCTGTCTCTCTCCTTGATTTATGTAGTAAGTACCATTCTGGTCCTGATTTCTTTCCTACATTTTTACTGGGTAGCTGGAGGTAGGTGGGCTTTGGAAGTGGTAGTACCTGAAGTGATGGAGAAATCATTTTTTGATCCTGATAAAAAAGTGATGACCGGTCTATATACACTTATTGTGGCTATAGGCTTACTGGTCTTTGCCTTCGTCCTTTTAAATAATCTTCCCACTATCTCCTTCCTTGGGAAGGGACTTACTACCATAGGGACCAGGGTGATAGGTAGTATTTTTCTGATCAGAGCAGTTGGGGATTTTAAGGTGGCAGGATTTTTTAAGCAAGCTTCCCAACATCCATTTGCCAAATATGATACCCTCATTTTCAGTCCTCTTTGCTTGTTTCTGGGGGTAAGCTGCTGGCTGATTACCGTTTTATAAATCAGCTCTACTTTTTAATACATCTAACAGAAAAGCCATAGACAGGATGTTGTGGGGCCTTCCTGGCTGTATCCGCTCCTATCGCAAATACGTAGGTCCAGTAGTCTTCCCCTTCATAGTCTGAAGACCAGAAAATACTCCTTTGGCCAAATACATTATCAAACTCTCCGCTATTCCCGTAGCCTGCAGGTCTGGCAGAGAATTTAGCATCATTGGTATTCGATTCTCCCTTCCAATAGCCTACATCTTTCATCTTTACAGCAGATGAATCTCCTACTTTTCTCAAAAGAGCTTCCCAATCTTCTACATAAGGCAGCTCCCATCCTTTGGGACAGATCTTGCAAGCAGTTTCAAAATCGTACAAAAGTCCATAGTGTTGTTGATTCTCCGGTAGGCTATCAGGATAAAAAAATTGGATAGATTGACGGCTTGTATCCTGCGTCACTTGTAGGTTTTCCAGCATCCATTCTGTTTGACCAAAAACTGCTGCTGGATAGGTATTACCATCCAAATCTATGAGAGGTTTATTGGAGGTATGACATGAGACTAGGAAGATCCCCATAGTCCAGAACATTAGCTGCTTATTCATGACTTGTGATTACTGTCAATTTGCTAGGCAGGAAAAGACACTCCGGTAGCCATCCACCTATTTATGACAATTCCCATAATGGTGAGTACGACTAACAAAACAGAGACTTTCACATGAACATTAGACGCGGCCTGAAAGGAGGAAAAGGAGAATTTCCTTCCCATAAAAGCTCCATAAATAGTCAGGATGACAAAAGGAGGTAATACCGTTCTGATCAAACTAATCCCGTGGGTCAGTGGAAGATGAAGAATAGTTACCAGAACCAGTCCTGTAAATAAAGGAAACATGATCAGATTCCGAGCCCACTGCCCCTGCTTCCGCTTGTCTCCTCCCAGATCTTCTCCTACAAAGGGCTCAAATAATCTAGCTGAAAATATAAAGATGATGATCAGCAACATGGCTGAGAAGATAGCTATCCCAATCTGGATCATAGGGGGGACATCTAGTATATCGTACACCTTCCCTATGTCCCCAACAGGCATAAGTGGCCCTATCATAAGATCGCCCATAAAGGCTAGTACGCCAGTAATACCCATCCACAACAGCCATAGAGCAAATCCATTAGGAGGAAATCTCCTCACCCAATTATAGGCTATGATTCCTTGAAGGAGAGAAAGGACCAGACCAGCCCCCGCTATCCAAATTTCATCTTCAGGGGCAGATAGCATTTCATATACTACCCTATTGTGGAAGAGGATAGCATCATACCCCAGAATTAGGGCCGCAACATAATGCCCACATTCATGAAAAACGATAGTGAAGATAAAAGCACTGCTGAGTGCCAAGGCCGAATTCAGTAGGGTGGTTTTCATGTTGCTTTCGTGAAAATGCGTCTTTTTCCCGCTTTTTCCGTCTTCCTACAAATAAGTATAGAAATAATTTTAATACGGATTTCACAAAATCGATGAATGGGGAAACTTCTTTGCTGGTAGATTGTGATACCGAACTACTTTACCTCAGCTATAAAGAGCCCTTGTTAGGGCTACTGGAGTCAAAACTAGCAGACCCTGCCGTAGCTGAAGACATTCTTCATGACGCCTTTGAAAAATTCGATGCCTGCAGACGAGCTGGAAAAAGTTGCCAGCACCCTAAAGCTTATCTGTTTAGGATAGCCCTGAATGCGCTTAGCGATTACTATCGTAAACAAGAGAAACAAAAGCGAGCAATCTCCCCATACTGTATAAATGAGGAATTCTCAAGTATGGAAAGTACCCATTGTGATCTAAATTTATGTCTTCATGGTTTTCTCCAAAACTTAGCCCCAGAGAATAAAGAAGCCTTAATAGAGGTATATTTTCATGATACTCCTCAACATGAACTGGCGCAAAAACTCAATATCCCAGTCTCTACGCTAAAATCCAGGGTCCAAAGAAGTAAGCGTTACTTATTGAGGGCTTTTCAGAATTGCTTTTTGAGAGCGGAAAAATAGTCTCATCCACATGCGTCTTTCTATTACCTTCTCAGTCATAGGAGAAAAAACTATGTCTCAGAAATCATCTTTGAAAACTACTGCTGTCGGATTAGGCAGTTCCCTTCTTTCTTTGGCAGGTATATGTGGAGGAGGTGTATGTGCCGCAGCCTGTGGATTGATTTGGTTTGCCCCAATTGGCAGTCTGCTGGGGATCTCTACTGCCGGAGTTACTGCATGGATGGATGGGCTTCTCCCCTTCTTCATTGCGATAAGTGCCGTAGCCTTCACAGCATCCTACTACTCCCTTTACAAACAGCCAGCAGAGAATTGCTGTGAAGAAGATCCTTCAACTGTTTTGTTGCCACTAGTATGGAGTAAACGGCTATTCTGGATAGGATTGATACTTACCGTAGGCATGTATGGGTACACATTATCTGGAAATTCTTTTCAGCAAGAAGAATCCACGCTCTCTGGAGAATCCTCCTGTTCTTCTTTGGCCATTGAGTATCCAAAGGAAAGTTGCCAACCAGGTAGCTCTTCTGTAGCCAAATGATTTTCGAGAATAATAGAAACTATCTCAATCATTAAATATGAGATAAGCCACGTAAGCACCTATAAGCACGAATAGCATTGGTGTCTTCGTGGCAAACTTTTCTTATGGGAAATGCCCAAAAATCAGGTAACTTTTCTCACGGCAGATAAATCTTTCTCCAGAAAAAGGGTACATACATTCTGCTGATCAACTCTCCCTTGGGATCAAATCTTTTGACCATCCATCTGTCTATCAGGTCCTGTCCATTATCTCCATTTGTAAACATGATAAAGGCTCCCTTACTTTTCGGGAGAATAGCTACTCTCGCTCTTACGCCCATATCTGAGCCTCCGTGAACCAACCCATATTCATCCTGGGGCAGACCTCTGATCAGTTCCCATCCTAAGCCCATAACCCTATCACCATCTGTAGTAAGTTGATTAGCGCTCATTTCCCGCCATACACCTTCAGACAATCCAGCTCCATTGATCACATGAAGGGTAAATTTAGCATAGTCTTCTACTGTAGTCATCAAATCGTCAGAGGCTACGGCATGCTCTCGTTTGAAGGTATCATATAGTCCTCCTTCCCCATTATGCCACTTAGCAAAGGGGGCATCTTCCATACCCTCATCCCAGATAAGCCGACTATCCTTCATCCCCAGGGGCGTAAAAATCAAAGAATCTGCCAGATAAGCCCAGGAGAGCCCCAGCTTTTTCTCCACGGCCTTTCTCAGGTACTCCATCCCTTCTCCTGAATAGCCGTATCGGGTGCCCGGATCAAAAGCGAAGGCTAGCTTTCCATCTGGATTATTCCACCGCCAATTGGGGAAGCCGGTTTGATGGCTTAGGATAATTCTTGGCGTAAGAAGTCTATGTCGAGGGTCATCAGCTATTTCCGAATCCACCCAATAAGGATGGAGAGGTTCATCCAGTCCGAGGGCTTCCTGGTCTATTAGCTTCAGCACTGTTACAGCAAAAACGGGCTTAGTTACAGAGGCGATATTGAAAATGGTATGCTCGGGTGCAGGAACTCCTGCTGATAATTCTCCCAACACCTTCTGCTCTACCACTTTTCCATCTTCAATCAACACATACCCAACCGCCGGTACATGATTAGCTTCCATCTGAGTGGGAAGGTCTCCTTTGGGCCAGAGAATTAGACCGGATACTACTAAGACTACTGCTAACAGGAAGTAGAGGAAATATCGAAAGGCTTTCATAAGATGATGCTTAGGTGTGCTTCTACCTTAAATACACAAACGTATCCCCATGCGATGCATGAAAGCCCCAAAGCATGAAAAAAGCGCTATACTCAGCAACTAAGTAGAATTCTTCAGTGAGATACAAATACTCCTTTCTTGAGCTCTTCACCAGAAATCCCATTGTTAAAATCAGCAGGAATAGATTTACCCCCATCAGGCTCTATAGAGATTACATTAAAGTGCAGGTGTGAGATGGAAGTAAAGCCTGTCAACCCAGATAACCCAATGGGATCTCCACCATTGACAGTATCTCCTACCTCTACCAAGCTCCCATTTTCTACTAGATGAACATACTGCGTGAGAATATTCATATCAGGATGGTAGAGCGTAATAAAGTTGGCATAATCACGCCACTTTCTGTCTTTCCCTCCGTGCTTATAGCCTTCTATGACACCTACTACATAGCCATCTGCCGCCGCACAAATGGTATCTCCCACTTTCAGAGAAAAGTCTATGGCATACCGAGAAAAATCCGAGTTGTGAGAGAAACTACCATTATACCCCTGGATGATTTTATACTTCCTTCCTTTGGGGAAAGGATACACAAGGGCTTTCTGAGTCATGGAATCAAAAGGATTCCCAAAGGTAGAAGCAATACGAATCTTAGGCTCTTCACTCTCCCCAAGGTAAGAATAGCTAAAGATAGAATCCTGGAATGGATCCAGTGTGATAGGGGAAAAGTTCTTCAGGATATTCTGAACCTGACTGTCCTCAGAGGTGGTTTTTACATATAAGGGACTAGGTAAGGGATTATCCAGAATAATTACCAGTGAATCATTTCTGTAATCATAGGTATGCCCCAGCTGTGCTTGACGAAGTTTCTTTTTGGGTAAGGGAGAGCAAGCAAGAAGTCCTATCATCCCTATAACTAGAAAGCTGAATTTGTTGATCAAAGTTGATGTAGATTGACATAGATTCTTATCCCTACAACTCCTCACTTCATTAAATGGAAGATAGGTATAATTCTAATAAAGGTCTACTCCCTTAGGAGACACCAATGAGGATGACTTCATCTAGTCAAGTTCGAAAAAAGGAGTATGCTACTTTTCTCATGGCTGTATCCTGACACTCCTTTTCAGAGGCCAGGATACAAAAGTCCGAAATTAATTTATGCTATCCCTTTTCTATAGCTGTTTTTAACAGCCCCATTCCCATCTGGTTTGTGTGTTCCATCTCTTTCTTTGCACCAAAGATGCCCATGAAGAATGCATCTACTAAACCAGATTCCAGATGAAAATCCTGTGTTACCGTAATCCCATCAGCAGCTTCCGAGAAAGAATACTCAAACGTGGGATTCGCCTTAAAGGGTTTCTCTATGGTACAGGCAAATTTTACGTAGGAACTATCCGTGAATTCAACTAATTCCTGAAAGCCTACGTCCTTACCTCCTCTCCCTTCCCAATGATACTGCGCTCCTGGCTGGCCGTCTTCTCCGGTTACTTTTACCTTTTGGCCAGGGTCCTGCGCCAGAAATGGAGACCACTGTGGGAAGTTTTCCTGAAAGCGCACCATATTAAAGACATCTTGCTTACTCCCATCAATGATCACTGACTTAGTAATATGAATGGTTTTAAGCTTTGTAGCTCTGTAAAACCCAGCTCCTAACAGGCTGATTAATACAATAGCAATGGCAAGAATAATCATATTCGTATTCATTTTTTGTGATGATTTAATGGTGAAAAATTGAGTGATTAGACTTATGACATAGGGAGAATTTCTCGTACCTCCACAGTACCTCCCATTTGAAGGATGGGGCAACCCTTAGCCAGCTCAGTAGCTTCTTCTATGGTCTTGGCTTTTACCACCATATTACCTCCAAGGGTTTTTGATTCGGCTATGTGGATCCCATCTGCCACACTAAGGTCTGGGCTGATTTTCTTTCCGGTAAAGCCGAGTTGATAGGTACTGACTAATTTTTCCGAGAGAGCTATATTGCCTATAAAAGCTCCCCAAGCTTGTTTTCGCTTGGCCATATCTTCTTCTGTTGGTTGGTAAGAAAAATCAGGCTCGAACCTGAAAATCATCATGAAATTTTTGTGTCCGTTCATTGTAAAAGAATTAATTGTTTTAGCTTCTTATACAAAGATGGATAAGCGGGTTCTCAGAAATCTTGCCATATGACAAGAAAATCCAGAATCCTCATTTTTTTCATGAAGAATTTGACTATCAGCCTTTTAGGAGCTTTCTATAGATAGAGACATGCAAAAAGATGATGGTAGCAGGAGCAAAAGCGGGAATAAAGCAGAAAGGAAATTCTCCTAAAATCTCTACTCCCTGTACACCCGTCTCTATGGATAGCTTGGTAAGTATGAAGGCTGTGGCGGAAGTAGCAATGATATCCAGAAAGCCAAAGGTATTCCAAACTAGTCCGATGGTTTTCCAATTTGAAGCTTTCTGCTGGACTATCCTGGCTACCCAGATACTACTAACAGCAGTTATCAGGTCTCCAAAGCCTGCCAGAAAGCCCATTCTTCCGGGGAGCGTTCCATAAAAAGTAAGGATGAGAAAAAAGGAACCTATGAGCCTGAATATATGTAGGCGTATGAGTTCTGATGTGCTTAGACTGGAAAGTACCTTCTTATAAACAGGTAGGCTACTGATCACTACCAGCAGGAAGATGAGTAGTGGCAGTGTAGTTAACAGAAGAATTTTAGGGGGGAGCGTTAATTCTGTGAACCAGCCCTGAAAGGCCGCTATGGTAGTATAAACCAGAAAGACCCCATAGAATATAAGAACTGCAAAAAAAACAGTCTTGCCACTACCTCCTTCAGCTGATTGCTGTATCCCCTTTCTACCCAAATTAGCGATCATAAATATGGGTATGGGGATCACTAATAGGAATATCAGGGATACATAAATGGGAACGGTCTGCGGAAAAAGACTCATAAGCTTAGGTAATAGCTGCCTGTATTTCTTTACGAATCCTGCTAAGAGACGTATCCGTAATTCCCAGATAGGTCGCTATGTGCTTTAGGGGTACATTTTGCACAATCTCAGGCTTTTCTCTCAAGAGGTGAAGGTACCTGTCTCTGGCATGATCTGTAATCATGGATACGGTGTGATTCTTCAGGTGGAAGTAACTGTTCACCAGACGTGTCCTACCCACTTCTCTAAACGCTTCCATCCCAAATAGCTTCATGAATCCTTCAAAGGTAATCTTCCAGCAAGTGCATGTACTCAGAGCTTGAATAGATTCTCTACATACTGTTTTTAAAAAGAAGGAGTGCCAGTCAATGACGATGTCTCTGGAAGAGTAGAAATTAGTGGTTACATCTTTCCCCTCAGTATCTATGGCGTAGGAGCGGGCATAGCCAGATTCCATGAAATAGTAAAACTGAGTAAGCTGTCCTTCATTAATGATGAACTCATTCTTCTGGAAAATGGCCTGAGAAAATTGGGAATGAACTACCTCTAATTCTTCAGGAGAGAAGTTTTCCGTTTTAAATATCTCTGATAAGAACTTCTTATCCTCCATGCGGTATTGGTTAACACATTCACTGGGATATATAGAGAATTTAAAATATAGGCTATGCCCATGAAAGAGTCAATTTCTATCAACAGTTACCCTAAAAATCTAATGAAACCTACTCCTTAGTGTCCGTTACCAGCTATAAGCTTCCACTTACCCTGAGCCGACTCCCATTCCTGTTTTTTAGGCCATGCTTAGGTAAAGCTAACACCTTAAACTTATGGCAACTTTTACGGCAAGAGACTTAAACATGGGGATAGAAAAGGGCCAACTCAAGGAGTTGTATGATACCACCCCACATATTCATGCCTTAGCTATTTTGGCTAACTGGTTAATCATTTTCGGGACGTCCTACCTGTGCAGCATATTCTTCAATCCTTTTACCTACATACTGGCTATTCTGATCATAGGTGCCAGAATGCATGCACTGGCCATTCTCATGCATGACGCTACTCACTTCCGTTTTCTCAA
>JBCDBC010000153.1:0-8482 GCA_039184535.1 Bacteroidota bacterium
CTGGACTCTTCTCTTGAGTTAAACATTAGATTATATGAAACCGAACGAAACTTTGTGGAGTACCCCGCCTAATGGGGCAAACGGCCATAATGGCCAGCACCACCACTCAGGGAAACACGGTATGGATGATGAGATTGGGGATCAACATATTGCTACCTCAGTAGACACTCCATTACGTCCTGATGCATTTTTAATGGATGACGATGAGAAGATGGAAAAGATCGAGTATCATTTCCGGGAGATCATGCACACCCTAGGACTAGACCTGACTGATGATAGCTTAAGTGGGACCCCAAGGAGGGTAGCCAAAATGTATGTGAAGGAAATTTTCCAAGGCCTTAACCCTAAAAACAGACCTTCCATTGCCCTTTTTGATAACCATTACCAGTATAATGAAATGCTGGTGGAGAGAAACATCACTTTCCATTCTAACTGTGAGCACCATTTTGTTCCCATAGTTGGAAATGCCCATGTTGCCTATATCTCAAATGGTAAGGTGATAGGCTTATCCAAGCTTAACAGAATTGTGCAGTACTATGCAAAAAGACCTCAGGTACAGGAAAGATTAACCCGTCAGATAGCAGTTGATCTTAAGGAAACACTGGAAACTGAGGATGTAGCGGTCATAATAGATGCTAAGCATATGTGTGTATCCTCTAGAGGAGTAGAAGATATTAACAGCAGTACCGTTACAGCAGAGTATGGTGGAAAATTTAAGGATCCAGCTGTTAGAGCTGAACTCTTGAAATACATAGAACTGAATAGTTAATAGTAGTAGTAGTAGTAACCTGGGAAGCAGCATATTGCCTTTGGCGATATGCGCTTTTCAGTTTAATAAACCTGTGCTTTTCATCAGCATCAGTTTATAAATAGCCGCCACGGTAAGAGAATCTTTTATCTCACGGGATTCTACCATTTGGTAAACCTCTTCAAGCTTCATTTTTTTGATATGAAGCTCTTCTGTTTCTTCTGGCTCAGCCTCTTCTTGCTGTAATCCTGTAGCCAGATATACTATCCCCCATTCATCAGATACAGAGTTAGAGAGATTCATTTCCAGAATGGGCTGATACGAACCAGCCACTAAGCCCGTTTCTTCCTTCAGCTCTCGCTTTGCCGTAGCCAGGGGGTCTTCTCCTAAGGGGCTTCCTCCCTCAGGGATCTCCCATGAATAAGCTTCAAGAGGATATCTGTACTGGCCTACCATCCAGATTTCTCCATTCACGTAAGGGACGACTCCTACAGCTTGGTTTTTAAAATGAACCACCCCGTAAATCCCTTCTTTACCTGAAGGATTTAGGACCTGAAATTCTGTAACCTTAATCCAGTTATTGTCATATTTAGTATCTTGAGAGAGGGTCTTCCAGGGGTTTTCTTGGTTCATATTAAATGTCTTTCGTTATATTTTGAACGATGGTAAACTGATTGAAAAATTCTTTCGCTACTACTCTCAAAATGGTATAAGTAGGAATAGCTAAAATCATTCCTGGTACGCCTGCAATACTACTGGCCATTAAAATCACCAGGAATATTTCCAATGGATGGGCTTTTACACTGCTTGAGTAGATCATGGGTTGGAACACAAAGTTGTCTATAAGCTGAACCACCAGAAATACCACCCCCACTTTTAATACCAGAGGGACCATTTGGGTGTAGAAGTCTAATTGTAGACTACTCAGGATAGCCAATGAAATACCAAGTGCAGCTCCTATCACCGGCCCCAAATAGGGAATCACATTAAAGAGACCTGCAAATATCCCAATAGCCAAAGCATTTTTTACCCCTAGTAAAGCTAGTCCCGCTCCTATCAAGCCTCCTACTAATAATACCTCCAGAACAAGCCCAATGCAGTACCGACTCAGTAGGGTTTTCACCTTTTCCAACACCACATTTATTTTCTCATGGTACTCCTTGGGGATGAATGATAACAGGATGTTATACATTAGGTCACGCTCCTTTAAGAAGAAAAAGGCGATAAAAGAGATGGCAAATAGCGCAATGAAGAGGTTTCCCGTAAATCCCAGTACGTCATTCACGATGGTTGAAAAACGCACAGAGCTGATGGTAGATAGGACCTTCTCCTGAAAATATTCTTCTACCGACTGAGATCCATCTGTAAACTGATAGGTTCTATTCATAGCTTCTAGTTCTGCTATGGGTTCTTTCAGACTTTCTTTGACTGCCTCAGTATTGATGCTCTCTAAATTTTTGGTTTGGGTTATGATAACCGGGATGAAACTGATAAAGAGGGTAAAGAGAATGCCATAAATGACGAGTAGGGTAATGATGGCTTTTACACTATCAGGAAGGTGGTAGTCCTTTATCTTGACCTTGCTCAGCCACCTGACAATAGGCATTCCTATTAAGGCTATAACAGCCCCAATCAAGAGGTAAATAACGATAGAGGAAAAATACCAGACAAAGAAGGCTAGCAGGATAATCCCCAGAACTGTGAGTATATAGGGTGTATATTTTTGCATGGCTTAGCGAAGGATAAATGTGTTATTGCGTGGAAAATAATGATTAAGTTCAGGATTCCATGAAACTGGATTTCTTTTTTATGTATTTGTTCGAACCCAAAATATCATCTGAAGGATTCTTTAAAGACCGGGGGTCAAAGTTTTACAGCTTTGCTTATCCCTTCAAAGAAATTAGGGAGCTGGAGACTTACATGGCTCCTCTAAAAAAGAAATACTATGATGCGAGACATCACTGCTATGCCTACAGACTAGGGGTAAATGGCAAAACTACCTTTGCGAATGATGATAGGGAACCTGCTCATAGTGCAGGTACGCCCATTCTTTCAGCTATCAAAGCACATGAACTTACGAATACCCTCATCATAGTCGTTCGATACTTTGGGGGGACTAAGCTGGGCATACGCGGCTTGATAGAAGCTTATGGAACTGCTGCCAAGGAGGCCATAGCTCAGAATCAGCTCAGGCAGCTCAACCCCCAAGTCATTTTCTCCGTTCGTTATCCATATTCACGTACCTCTGAGTTTAATAAAATCCTTCATCCATTTAGTCTTGACCAGTTGAAGTCAGATTATGCAGAAGATTGCCATCAGACTTTTGCTGTAAATGAGCCCATTTTTGAAGATATTAAAGGAAAATTAGTAGACTCTGGTTTTCAGGTAGTGGAAGAAGGAAGTAGGATATAAGCATGAAACAGTTTATTTTTTTCACCATAGCCCTCTTATTCACCTTGCCCCAGGCACATGGGCAAAAAGTGTATAGAAAAGTAAGTATCAACTTAAACCCCAGTCAGCAGGCTGATTTTACTCCCGTAGCAGATTCCGTTAAGAAAGCTGTGCTCGCCTATGCTAAAGCAGAGAGGGGAACTGATACTAATCTCAAGCTGGACTACCAGAAAGAAAGCCCAGGGGGATGGCACTTTACCTTCAGGCATTTCAGGTTAGCAGATGATACCCCCATAGCGGGATCCGGGATCAAGGCCAATCTCAATAAGGCAGGCAGGATCGTTTCTCTCATGGACAACCTAAGTACACTTGAGAATGTGATCGGAGATTTCCCAACATCCTTTTCTCCTCAGCTAATTTCTTCCATAGATGGGTTTATTTCCTCCAAACAGGAAGCTGTTTACTTTCCTTCAGAAAAAGGCTTACTCCCAGCCTATGAAGTGAAGGTCAGCCTAAGTGAATATCCTTTTTACAAGACTTACATTCTGGATGCCAATACTCAGCGGGTCCTTTTTGAACAGGACATGATCAGTGGGTATGAACCGTATGTTTCTCCTGAGGAGGATACTTCTGCTAAAGCGCTGGTATTTCTCCCTAATCCTATCACCAAAGCACGTGCTACCTATGGAGACTTTGTCATGGGCAGCTTCCTCACAGATCAGTTTGATGCGAATCTGGCTAACCTGGCCAAACTAAGAGATACGGTAGTTCTGCAAGACCTCACCTATGAGAATGGCCTGTTCCAGCTAAAAGGCCCTTATGTGAGCGTAGAGGACATAGGAAAGGAGGATTTTCCTGTTGCCACTTCTGCTGATAACACCTTCTACTTCACCAGGGATCAGTCTTTCTTTGAGGATGTGATGTGCTACTACCACATAGACAGCTACCAACGCTACATACAGAGTTTAGGATTTACCAATCTGCATAATTATCCCGTTCGTGTGGATGCACATGGACTGGAGGACACAGATGGGTCAGGCTTTTTTATCCGGGGAGAAGAGGCCTATATACTCTTTGGAGACGGAGGGGTAGATGATGCAGAAGATGCAGATGTCATTATCCATGAATATGGGCATGCCTTATCTTATGATGCCATAGGTTTTACCCCATCAGGATTTGAGCATAGAGCAGTAGATGAGGGATTCTCCGATCATATTGCTGCCCGCTATTCTCAGGATATATCTGATTTCGAATGGTTTAACCTGTTCAACTGGGATGGACATAATGAGTTCTGGCAGGGAAGAGTAGCTAACGGCATACAAACCTACCCTCCTTCGGGAACCAATGTATATGACTTTGGGGGTATCTGGAGCTCAGTTCTCACAGATCTACATCAGGAACTGGGAGGTGATATCACAGATAGACTAATTCTTCAGGAAGTCTATAGTAATTATAGAGGCATGGAGATAGGCGATGCGGCTTTACTATTCATGGAAGCTGACTCCCTCCTCTATGATGGGGCACATGCTGATATGATTCAGTTTGCCTTTTGCCAGAGAAATCTACTGGAACAGAGTAGCTGTTTGAGTGTTTCTAATGTGGATGTATTGGATGAGCATAATCAGATAAGGCTATTCCCCAATCCTACTACAGCCACCTTTTATCTTCAAACAGATTCTGACTTTAGAGAACTAAGCATAGACATTTATGCGCTCACCGGACAGAGGGTATTTTCAGATAGGTGGAACCCCGCCTCTGGTGATAAAGAACTTTCCCCTACCCTATCTGCAGGTATTTACCGGGTTCAGATTCGGGAGCAGAGCCGCATAGTCTCGAATGAAAAGATGGTGATCCTTGGAAATTAGTGAATGGCGATCTTCCGACTGATAGTAAACTCATCATTAGAAGCGATTACCAGATAGACCCCATTTACCAACATATCTCTAGGGAACTTCCACTCCCAATCATGTGCATGTGGCATAATCCTTACATTCCCTACACTTCTTCCTCCCAAATCCATGATGGTCAATTGGAAAGGAAGGGGATTCTCCAGCATCCCTTCCATGACTAGGTTTTCACCTGCCAAATAAGTCTTTAACTTATACTGGTCTGAAAGCCTGTCCTGAAAGCTGGTGGTAAGTTGGGAGTTCACTTTGAGGGTATCCAGCATCACGTAGTCGCCCGTGCGGAAGCCATTGTTATTAGAGGCAACAAAGGCCATATAAAATACCGCATCTTCTACATTTGAGAGTGGCGCTTTCCATTGGAAGTTCCAGCTGGTACTGTCATCAACCACTGGTGCTACCTGATGCATAATATACGTTTTCTCATTCTCAGAGGTAAGCTGAGTCTGGCTATCATCTACATTGATAATTTCCCCTAAGCCCTGAGAAGTATTTTCCGATACAGCCGTCCACTGGAATCCAAAACGCTGCATACCTGATTTCTTGATACCTACTGTGATATCATAAGTCTCACCAGGCATGTATCCATCTTCTGGAATGCTGGTAGAAATAAAGCTGACTGCGTCAGAAGGATTGACGGGGAAATTACTGTGGCAATAGCCAACATTACAGGTTAATTCTCCGGGGGCGCCTGTTCTTCCTGCGGGTGGTCCATCAGAATAGGAACTCATTTGCAGACTTAGTCCGGCTATCATTGCCAGTACCAGGGTTATGGATAGGAGTTTGTGATGCATAGCTGTTAATTACAGTCTAAATAATTAACGGTATCATGAACTTTCATGTTACCATAAAAAACTACACAATGGCCCTACTTATTACATGCTAAAATGCTTCAAAGACGCCCAGACCAAATAAGCTAAAATCATACTTTACGGGATCTTCAGGGGAGAATTTCCTCAAATTTGTGGTGAGTTCCAGGGCTGCTTTCCAGTCGTTTTGCTTCCTTTCTAACAATCCCAGCTTGCGAGCCACGTTACCGGTATGCACATCCAAGGGGCAAATTAGCTGGCTGGAAGCTATATTTTTCCATATCCCAAAGTCTACTCCTCTTCCATCATTTCTGACCATCCACCTGAGAAACATATTGATTCTTTTGGCAGCAGATCCCCTCGCCGGACTAGCTACATGCTTATGGGTTCTGGCAGGGAAGCCTTCTGTAGCCAGCAATACACTTCGGGCATGCTCTATGCCCTCATAGACTGTATCATCAGAAGGTTTGATGGCCGAAGAGAAAATCTGCTCCAGTCCGCCAAAGTCCTGATAGACTCTCCTCAAGGCTTTGATAAGGGCTAAACAGTCTTCTCCATTAAAGGTCCGGTGAACAAAGGTGGTCAGGGGTTCCAGGTCATGTTCTGAGGCATGGAGAATGAAATCATGAGGCGCCATATCCATCATCTCCACCAGCCTATTAGCATTCTTAATGATCATGACTCTCCTCCCCCAGGCAATTACCGCTGAAAGAAAGGCAGAAATCTCTATGTCCTCCTTCTGGCTGAACATATGAGGAATGCTGACAGGGTCATCTTCTATAAATCCGGGCTTATTAAACTGGTCATATTTCAGATCCAGTAAGGCTTTTAGTTCTGTGTGGTCCATACTTCTCTAAAGTCCCTCTTCCTTATGTGGCGAGTTTTCCTGATGTTCTCCCATGGCTTTTCTGGCAAGTCTGATTCCAAAAATGAGGATGAAAATGGCCAGGGGTATAAAATAGGCCTCTCCTAAAAAGAGGAAGTAATCGTATAAGCCGTGAAACAGGACGGCAGTTCCTAATCCTATGAAGTGCTCCCAGGTACGCCTGGAAGTGGTAAGGAACTTAGCCTTACCCACATGATAGCCCATCATTACCCCAAACATAGCGTGTGCAGGTACCGCAGTGAACATTCTGACCAAGCCCGTTTCAAACTCAGTCCCTGTACTCCCAAAGACATACAGCACATTCTCTATAGAGGCAAAACCCAGAGAAACAGCCACCCCATACATAATGCCATCATATGGCTCATCAAATTCTTTCTGAGGATAGTTGTAGAGCCTCAGTACCAGGTACTTCATTCCCTCCTCCGTAAGAGCTACTACCACAAAGGCGTACAACAGTAATTCCAGGGGAGCCGCATGCTCTGACACACCTGTCAGCAGCTGTATTTTTTCTCCTATGTAGACGACCGGAAAAGCAGTGAGAATCCCCAAAACGAATGACACAATCAAATAGATCAATGGCTCACGCTCATGCCTATCCATTAGGTATACGTAGGTGAAAATGAACGCTATGGGAGCCAATGCAAGTGCCAGAAGACCCATTCTATGGGGATTAGATAATTTTAGACTAAAGATAGGGATTGCCAACATTAATCCCGTTAATTTGCATCGCAAATGTCGATTTTATGTCAGCACATATACTTCTGATAGACTGTGAAGATGATAAGGGGCTCATTTATCTGATCACTGACATCCTGTACAAACTGAATGTAAACGTGATCCTGAATGATGAGTTTGTGGAGGCCCCCAGCAACCACTTCTTCATGCGTACAGAGTTTGAGGGAGAGATTAACGAGCAAGAGTTGATTAATACGCTAACTGCGGCATTGCCTAAAGGTGCCCGAATCAGGCTAAATCCTAAGAAAAATAAGGAAGTCGTTGTGCTGGCTACCAAGGAACACCATTGCCTGGGAGATCTTCTCATCAGACATAAGTTCAACGAGCTGAATGCCAATATACTGGCGGTCATCTCTAACCATAAGCATTTGCAGTCATTGGTAGGCTCCTTCGGGATTCCCTTCCACTATATCACCCATGAGCATGTAAGTAGGGAGGAGCACGAAGAAGCTGTTAAAAGAACCCTCAACATCTACCAGCCTGATTACCTCATCCTGGCCAAGTATATGCGTATACTCACCCCTGAGTTTACCCGCGCCTACCCTAACCGGATGATCAACATCCATCACTCCTTTCTACCTGCCTTCATAGGAGCAAATCCTTATCGTCAAGCCTTCAACAGAGGGGTAAAGCTCATCGGAGCTACTGCCCACTTTGTGAATGAAGACCTGGACCAGGGACCCATCATTCATCAGGAGGTTACGCATGTAAACCACCGCTATAGTGTAAAGGACATGTCTAAAGCCGGAAAGGAAATAGAAAAGCTCACCTTAGCCAAGGCCGTTCAGCTAGTCTTCAGAGACAGAGTATTTGTGTATGGGAATAAGACAGTGATTTTGTAAGCAGAAAGTATACTTTAATCTTTCTTATTAATCATAATTTCGACGTATTCCGGAGAAACACCCACTATCTCTGCCATCTCCGAAATAGACATGCCACGTTTATGCATACTATTAAGGATCTCTACCATTGCCTTCTCTTTACCTTCTTTCATACCTTCTTGATAGAA
>JBCDBC010000154.1:0-8422 GCA_039184535.1 Bacteroidota bacterium
CCTATGATTCCTCCTCCGTCCACTATTCCTTCTTCATCTATCCCAATCAAGTTTCCCTGAATCCGAGATTGGTCGAAGGCTTGGAGAAAACTTAATTGTATGCCTATGCTATCATACCTACTGATGATATTTCCTTTCTCTGCACTCCCAACGACAATATTTCCGATTATGCCTCCTTCTATGGGAATCTGAAAGTCTCTCAGGTGTAATCCATAAATTTCCGTTCCTCCTACATCATCTATCTGAAAGGCATTAAATAATTTACCTCCATTAGGATCATCGGCCCCATCTATCACGATTTCTCCGAAGCTGTAGTCTGGCTGAGTTGTGCCATCTATGACCGTTCCATTGTCAACAATGGTGGGAAGATCATCAAAGACTTGAATCACAAACTTCCCCTCTATGTTTCTCTCACTGTCAGGGAGGTTAAATACGATGGTGTCCGGTCCATCACAAACGTTAGCTGTATTTATGGCCTCACTTAATGAGCCTTCACCGGAATAGTCAGTTGTGGTAACCTCAATAGGCGCACCCGTGCAGTTGGGCTGGGCATATGCTGAGAAGCACAGCAACAGAAAGCTACTTAACAGACTAATAGCCTTCAGGCTTGGATATCCAGAGTTATACTCTTTCATGGCTATTTCATTTTTCGAGTGAGAGAAAACATGAGGTAGGCTTCTATCCAGGATCTGTTGGCTAGTTGAGAATCGTAGAGTTCATTCTGGAATCTCCAGACATATCTTCCGCCCAGAGCAAAGCCTTTATTTACCCATCCCAACCTAACATCAGCCAAGGCTATAGCTCCTCCTTGGAGAATGGCAGGATTAGGAAGTAACTCATAACTCTCTCCACTTTCCCCAAAACTCAGCACATCATCAGAGGTATTCCAGTTAGCCAGTCCAAAGTTAGCGGTGGTACTTGCCTGATAGTCGCCTTCTGCTGTCTGGAGGGTACCATCCACTTTTGCCTGTCCATACATGAGGAGAGAATATCCTCCTCCTATGCCTATTCCCAACCAGTTGTTGATATGTAAGCGTCTCTGAACCAGCACATTTAGCTGATGAAGATCTAGCTCTGTGTCCATGCTCAGGATAGAACCCTGATAAGCAGGTTGGCTGGCACGGTAAACCGGTCGGTCTGCGTCTATTCCTACCTGCATATAATGCCAGCTAAGTTCAGATTCCCAGCTCCAACCTGTTCTAATGGGGTTAGTGCTGAAGGTCAGTCCTGCCCAATAGCTATTTCGCTGACCATCAGAAAAACGGTATTTGCCTAAGTCTTCATTGAGGGCGTAGCCCGCACCAAACTTTAGTCCCCAGTTAAATCGTCTATAAAAGACATTTGTCTGTCCGGTCTTTATGGGTTTTTCTCCAGACTTGCTAAAGATGATCTCCGCTTCCAGACTGATTTTGTCAGAGGGCTCTTTCCAGTTGGGCGTTCGGATAGGAAAGATGACTTCGCCTGTATTGAACTTGGTGATTCTTCTTTGGCCTCTAGAAACCCCTTCCAAACGGATATCCCTAAGCGTAAAGATGAGGGTATCCATGCTGCCATAGGTCTTGATGTATTCTCCTTGAATGCATGGCTCCAGGCAGAGTGTATCTTTCACAAAAGGTAGATTGAAGGAGTTTTTCAGCAGGTCAGGATTGAAAGTAACGCTCTCTTCAAAGGCCAGGTCTTCCGGCAAAGGAATTTTAAGCGTTACCTCATTTTCATCTGCTTTCCCAAAGTTGGAGAAGGTGATTTTGTAAAGGAGGGTATCTGACATCTGCCCCTCATAAGGAATGACCTTATCTGCCGCATAAATCTTATTGGGGTCCTGAGAAGTAAACAAGGGCAGATCCAACTTAAATACCTCAGGTCTAACGGATGGATCCGTACTAATCAAAGCAGCTGCCAACTTATATTCTTTGGTAGTCTCTTTGAACTCCTGTTCTAAAACAGCCATGTTCTGTAGCTCCTCCAGAAGCACCTTCTTGCTAGGCATCACAGAGAGAAAGCACCTTCTAATTTCTGGCCCAGCATCCTCCGTAGGAATTCTGAAAGTGATCACATCCCGGAAGTAGTCCATAAACTTCACATCTGGATGCCCATTTCTCACTTTAAGCAGTCCCTGTTGGTTCGGCCTTTCTCCAAAGTGGCTAGTCGGGTAACCTTCTTTACCGTTTGAAATCAGGGAAAAGACTTTGTTGGCAGGCTCATTATTATGGTTCATAGCAAAGACCAGATAGGTCTCCTTTCCCTTGAACCTGGAGGGCACCTTATACTGAATGGCCAAACGGATTAAGTGTCCCGGTACCAACAGATGATTAGGTGTGATGGATAAGTTTCCTTCAATCCTGTCTTTAGGTTCGTAGGTTAAGGTACTTTGATTCCCACCTGATCTGGTCAGTTGATATTCTCTTTCATAGGTTTTAGGTAAGGTCCGTTCAATAGAATACCTGGGGGTGAGATGAAGCTTTATTCTGGGTGTTGGGGTTTTTCCATCCCAATTGTACCTCAGTACTTTTTCACGGCTAAAATTCCCATCTCCTGTTTCCCAGAAATATCCCCAGGATGCCTTAGTCCCTTGGCCAAGGTCTTGAAGGGCCGTTATCTCCGGTTCATTTTCCAGGTATATTTCGTGGTAACCGTTTTTCTCCGTGACAGCTATCCTTCCGCTTTGGGCTATCATAGGAGTCGCCAGGTACATGGCCCATATGAGCATGACCCAGCCTTTGGGGAGAATCTCCATAGGCTTCTTTTCCATACAGAAGTTGGTTATTGGTTCCTTATGAGGATAGGAAGGAGGATATTCTCTTATTTATAACGAAATCTTAAATTATCCCAATAGTTGGGCTAATAAATTGGAGGGGGAAAGTCCAGGAGTGCGAATAAATCTATACCTACCCCATCGTAATTAGGAGCTTCACATTAATTCAAAGGAGAACTTTTTTTATCTCCGAGAGGTAAATGCTGCTAATGGCTGCTTGTCCACATGGTATAAAAGAAGCTCTTCAGCAGTAGCAGCTACCAAATAGTGGCCGTCAGCAGAAAAAGCTATTCGCTGGATTTTACCTGCTTCATCAGAAATAACTGGATAACTGTAAATACAGGCTTCTCCTGCTACTTCCCACAATTGTAGCTGACCATCAGCAGATAAACTGGCAAACATTTCCCCTGAAGGATGGAAAGAAAGATCCATAAATATCTGTTGCTGGTCAGAACCTGATAAACGGAATATTTTTTCTTTCTCTCCCCTCCAATTCCAGAGATAAATGGAAGCTGTGTCTGCCTGATTATCACAACTGAGAATATGACGCCCATCTGGAGAAAATAGACATCGATTAATTCCATATCCATTCTCCAAAATCTTTATAGTTTTTCCTTCTAAGTCCCACAGTCTCATACTCCCATCGGCAGAACTGGTAAGTATGTTATCTCCATTAGGAGAAAAGGCTATGGAAGAAATAGCCTCTTTATGGCCAAGCAAACTAGTCAGACTATCTCCTGTTGAACGCCAAAGGGTAGCTGTAGAAGCTCCCATGCTGCTTACGAAATAATCACCCCTAGGATGAATGGCCACTTTTTCTACCTGTGAAAAGAATCCGGAAAACTGCTTTTCTAGGGTTTCGGTAGCTGTTTGGAGGTACAATTGACTACTTCCGCTTCCTCCTACCAGCAACTCTCCACTTTCAGAAACATCCAGTCCATTGATCTGTGCCATATTGGGGAAGGATGAGGTATCTTCAAATGAGATAGCACTTCCATCAATTCTTCCCTGATAAACCTGATTTCCAGATGAAACATATATGTTGCTATCCGCTGAGTTTTGGATACTGGTTATGTATGCCAACTTCTCCCTCCACACTGCTGCTGCTCTGGGAACCTGCCATTTTCTAATAGTACCATCCAGACTAGCCGTATATATCTCATCTTCATAGCGGAAAATTCCTCTGATTGCTGCCTCATGTCCCAGCAACTCATAGATCATTTTCCCTTCTCTGGTAAATAGCAAAGCCTTAGACACATCTATTGTATACAGGGTTTCTTTCGTGGGACTGCTGAATAAAGAAGTAATTCGACTATGGTCAATTGTTTCCTCACTCTTGAGAACAAGTGAATTGCTGGATTCAGAATGTACATATACTGAAAGCTGATTAGGCTTTTCTAGCAAAAGGATTTCTCCATTCTCCCCTTTAATGACAGAAAGTATATGATCATTTGATGGAAGAAGGGTGTCTCGCTTACCTGTTCTATACTCATATCCCATTAGTGTCCCATCCTCCAACACATACACAACCTGTCCTCTCTCCATATAAAAGGCGTCAACTACATTTGATGATAGACTTTCCTCCTTTGCTATTTTCTTTTCCTGAGAATCCCACAGATAGACCTTCTTCTGAATATAGGTCCATAAAAGAGAGGTATCTGGCAAGGCCAGCATGCTTAGGTAATCCTTATTGGGATTAGGAATACTGTCTCTTGAAAGAATGGTCTCATTTTCCAACTCCCACATATAAAAATCTCCACTATTACTAGCAGCTATGAGTACTGAAGAATCTGATGAGAATAACAGTTGAGAAATATCAAAGTAAGGCCTAATCTCATCATTTCTGGAAGAGAGGGTATCCGTTTTACCTGAAGGAAGGTGATAGGACAAAATGGGATAATAGCCGGACCCATCTTCATTTTTCAGACTGAAATAGATTTTTTCTCCCTTTTCATGAAAGAGCGCATGTTCTATTTGGGCCTTATGTTCTGAGACCACTTGGTAAAAAGCTTTATCTCCCCCATAGATGTTGTACAACTGCTCTTGAACAACCACATTATCAAAAGTCTGTATGGCCAATAAAGCTGTATCTAAAGCATGGGTAGGATTAGTCCTGACAATTTCTCTGGCCTGACTGATCAGATATAACCCCCTAAATTTCCTGGACTGATAAAAGAATACAGTGGATGAAACCGCTAGCACCAGAATAAGGGCGGAAATGAGAAGGATCCATCTAAGCCTCTTGAGCCTTTGGGCCTGAAGGCTTCTTTTTACAAAGGTGCTCAGCTCAGGTGAAAGTCGTAAAGCCGAAAGGTGAGGATTGATGTATTCCAGGTCTTCCTTATTCAGCAGACTTTGTGGTCTCTCAGGATCATGGCGTTTAAGGATGAAGGACTGCACCTCCCGCCTGAGCTTGAGTTCAGGTTCCACCATATCTGAAATGACGGGCCCTAATATGTCATGGCTGAGTTCGAAGTGCTCCATCAGTTTTCAGATAAAGATTGAACTTTCAGGATTCTCACTTCTGCCAGTCTGTCCAGACAGTATTCCAATATTTCCTGATTATGAGAAACACTCTCTGGTAGGTATGTGCCTAGTTGGACATAAATTTCTTCCTTACTCAGAAGTTGCTTGGTTTTATCCTCCGTTACCAGCACATACAACATACTTAAGAGAATTTTTCTCCAATCCTGAGAGGAAACTTCAGGGAATTTCTCTTGTACCTCTTTTTCTATGCTATCTATCTGATCTCTTAAAAAAGCCTCCATCACATTTTCAAAGCGGGATTCCGAAACCAACTTTTTAG
This sequence comes from Bacteroidota bacterium, assembly GCA_039184535.1. GTDB lineage: Bacteria > Bacteroidota > Bacteroidia > J057 > J057 > JBCBKZ01. Next base: position 5,559 of record JBCDBC010000154.1, read on the forward strand.
TAAAGGTGATGTCTTCTCCTGTATGAGCCTTGATAACATTTCTCCAAAGCCTGTCCAGATAGACCTGTAAGTAGGTAAGCTCTACTACCCCTGTTTGCTTAGACTCCAGACGCTGAAGTATCATCTCCACTATTTCTTCTTCCGGCTGCTCCAGGTTGATGTCGTGAAAGGCTATGGTTTTTTGGATCACATTTCTGATTCCTGTCCTCCTCATGTACTCCACCCGCATCCTATTCTCAAAGAGATTTTGAAGAATGTCTTCATAAGGCGTTAGATGGGCGAGAAATTCTTCCCGTATGATGAGGATGATCTTGAAGTCTGTCCCATGTTCCAGTATGGAGGAGACATTCTGAAAAAAGGTGGTGGCCTCCTCCTGAGAAGTGGATTTATCTACCAGGAAAAGCTCTTCAAACTGATCAAAGATCAGATAGACTCTTTTGTAATAATCCAGAAAGAGGGACTGGACTTTCTCTGATAAGCTGGCTTCTTCAGAAAAGGGCGTGATACTCCATGCATGTAAGGCCTGCTCCAGTGCAGCATTAATATTTTTCCCTCTTCTGATAAATATGGGCAGCCAATCTATTTCTCTCAGTTTTCCACTCAGTCCACATCTCACCAAACTGGTTTTCCCGGTACCTGTATTTCCGTAGACCAGCAGCAGATTAGACTCATACAGCTTGTTATATACCTGATCTATTTCCTTTTCTCTCCCGAAAAAAGCATCCGTGTCATACTTATCGTATGCATCCAGGAATTTGAAAGGACTTGTTACCTTAGGTATATCCATGCTTTTATGCTGAGAGCGTTAGCCAGTCTTCCCACTGGTAAATGAGTTCATCGTAGTTCTCTTCCTCCGTACTTAGGTGATCATCCTGATAGGCTGTATAAAATTCTGTTAGTCCCTGCCCCTCGTAATCCTTATAGGGCTCCAGGGTAACAAAAATATCCCTATCTACTCTGAAGTAGAGATAGTTATAGCCGTCAGTATACACGCAGCTGAATATATCTGAGATATCCCGCCTCTCCTTAAAGGCATTTTTGTCTATCAGAAAGGGGGTTAGGTTTAAGGCTACTTCCTTGTAATTGTCCATGGCTTCCGTCGTAAACTGAAAACCCGCAGGAAATAGGTAGATGGACTCGCTATCAAAGAAGGAATCATCCTCCTTAATGGTATCTATTTCTTCATCCGGGTTGGTGGTGTTGAGATTATGAATGACATGCCTGTAGGTGGGGTCATCATGCCTGGGCTTCTTGACTTTGATAGCCTTGATGCTCTTTAGTTCATATTTGGAGAAAAAGGCCAGTGCCCCCAAATAGTAGTAAATCCTTTGTGCGGCCCCTTCTAGTTCCTGGAAGAATTCGCTCCTTCCCATCTGCCAATCATTCTGGCTCCATGCCTTAATTTTTTGCTGAAACCACTCACAAATGCTTTCAAATTCTGGATAGTCAGAAAAAAGAGTGGCCAATTCCGGAATGAACAATTCTCTATTCTCTTTCTGGAAGAATTGGATCAGGCTTTTGAGTCTCGTTTTCCAATCCTGGAGCGGAAAATTCACAGGTAATTCTGTAGCATTCCACCTGACTCCCTCGGGGAGGCCGTTATTTCTTTTGCCGGATTGCCATAGTTGGGAGTAGAGAATATTGATGAGTAGCTGCATGCCCGTAATGTATAGGCTGGCGTACTGCTTCAGTTTGGTCTCATTATCCTCACTTGCCTGTATGGATTTTACGAGAGCCCCTATAGGCCAGGGGAAATTACGGATGATAACTCTGGGGAGTACCCTTCCCTCACTTTCCTTCCCATGCCTACTCAACTCTTCTTTCAACTCTGTGAGTATTTCCGGTTTTTCCTCTGCCATCCTATCCAAGAGTAACTGCATGGGATTGAGCTTCCGCTTTACCGGCATGATCCGCCACTTCAGGCTTTTCTTATTGGCATCTTGATAATGCAGTCCCCAGACAAAGGTTCCTTTTTCTCTGCGGTAAATTAGCTCTCGCATAGTCCCTACCTTATTATGCCAGACTTCCACTTCTGCCTTAGCTAGTTGGTAGGCTCTTTCTATGGAGGCAGATTTTAGCAGATGTTTATAAAAATTGGCTGAAAACCTGCCTGCTAGTTCATCTTCTACCGGGTCCTGAGTTCCCAATACCACCTTTACGCCTTTCTCCAGTAAGAACTCTACTTTCCCAGCGGAGGAACAGCCGTTTAAAAACACCAATTGGAGATTCTCCGCTAATCCTAATAAGCTGGCGATGCTTTCCTGCTCCAGTTTCTGATCTTCCAATTTCAGGAAGTCTTCATTGGCATGGCCGGAGTAATGGAATACGGTGAGGAACTGTAGTTGATCTTTAAGGTGTGCCAGTAGCTCTTCTATGGTGGTGGCAGGTGAGCTGATATGCTTAATGCGCTGCTGCGTATCTGCCTGGCGTAACATACCTTCCAACTCTGTCCGTTCTTTCTCCACAAATTCCAGAAATGAATTCTCATTACCAGAATCTCTTCCAGGGTTAGCATAGGCGGTATAAATGACCGGGGTAAACATCAAATGAATGCCAGTATGATGAAATATATCTTTTTTCGAAGAGAAATGCAGATTTCGTTCTCTCCTGGAGGGGGGAAGGGTTCTTTCTCTCTAATCGTAAAAGATAGCAGGTGGATTAAATAGGGAAGGCTTATTCTCTTGCACATTCCCCCAAGCCTATGTATCATTGTCCCTCAGAAAAGCGTATATGCAGATCACAGACGAGTTAATGGATAAAATCGCTTCATTGGCGAGACTTTCTTTCTCTCAGGAAGAAAAGGAAACCTATAAAGCGGACTTCCAAAAGATGCTGGATTTTGTGGATCAACTTCAGGAAGTGGA
>JBCDBC010000155.1:0-8420 GCA_039184535.1 Bacteroidota bacterium
CATTTTTTAGCCCCATTACTAAGTAGTTGTAATCCAACCCTCTTAACGTAATCTAGTCAAAGACTGATTTAGGTTCTAAATCATTTTTCATATAACCTATTAGCAGGTGGTAATAGGATAGTTTTCATTTTTAATTGTTTAACAACTGCACCGCGCATGAGTCAATACCGGCACTCACACTACTCGACGGTAAGTTCATGGACTAAGCGATTTAGGAAATCGAAAGATCCTGGCTTATTAGGCTACTTAAAAATCCTACTCCTTTTTGCTCTATGTATTCCCCTAAGTTTTAGTGGATCACTACTCGCCCAATATGAATTCACCTCCCCAAATCTGATTTGGCAGGATGAATTTGATGGGACCGCTGTAGATGAATCACAATGGACTTTCCAATTAGGTGATGGTTCTACTTATGGGATCCAAGGATGGGGTAACAATGAGAAACAGTATTATCAAAAGGAAAATGCCACTGTTTCTGGTGGTTTCCTAACCATTACGGCTAAAGAGGAAATGGTGGGAGGTCTTCCCTATACCTCCACTCGTATGAATACCGCCAACTTCAATAACTTCACCTATGGTAGGTTCGAGATGAGAGCCAAAATGCCTATTGGTAAAGGTATGTGGCCGGCTTTCTGGTTACTATTTACCGGAGATGGCCTTGATGGAACGGGTACAGGCACTTATGGTGGCTGGGCTGCCAGTGGGGAGATAGACGTTATGGAGTACTTGGGTGATAAGCCAGATGAAATTTTGGGAACCATTCATTATGGGCAGGAGTTCCCTGGGAATGTTTTTTCTGGAAATGAGTATTTCCTTCCCAGTGGAACCTTTAATGATGACTTCCACACTTTTGCTGTAGAATGGGAGCCCGGAGAAATCCGTTGGTATGTAGATGAAATTCTATATGCTACTCAGACCCTTTGGTGGTCTGAGGGTGGGCCATATCCTGCGCCATTTGACCAGGATTTTCACATTATCCTGAACCTGGCTGTAGGCGGTAACCTACCTGGTGATCCCGATGGGACTACTGTATTTCCTCAGGAGATGGTAGTAGACTATATACGTGTGTATGAAGATCAGGCTCTTCCTACGGTTACCCTGGCTGTAAATAACAATTCGCCAGCTGTAGGTGCCGATATCAACTTAACAGCTACGCCATCTGCTACGCAAGGAGTAGCAAAAGTGGAATTCTTCCAGGGAGAATATAAACTGGGAGAAGATATGACTTCACCTTATACACTTAGCTTATTCAACCTACCTCAGGGAAGTTATAAGGTTAGAGCTGTAGTAACTGATAATGATGGAAAAGTTAACTACTCTAACATAGAGGATGTTACCGTAGGAGCTGGCGGCCAAGGGCCCTACGCTATGATGGCAGCCTCTATACCCGGTGTAATAGAAGCAGAATTATATGATGTAGGTGGACAAGGGGTAGCTTATGATGAGCTTAACCCGGGTGATGCAGCCTTAAACAGAGGAAGTAAAGAGTCTGGTAATATCTTCCGCTCGAATGAAGGGGTGGATATTCAGCCTACTACAGATATGGGCGGTGGAAGTATCGTAGGATTTATAGAGAATGGAGAATATACTGAGTATACGGTAAATGTAGATAATGCTGGCCTGTATGATGTTACCTTCAGACTGTCTGCAGAATCCAGTACAGGTACCTTAAGACTGCTGTTTGATGGAGTAGATAAGAGTGGACCTATCAACTTTGTCCCATCCGGCGACTTCGGAACATTTATAGATGTAACGGTAACAGGTCTTGACCTGGAGGCAGGAGATCAGGTTATGCGCCTTTCCTTCGAAGGGACTGGCATGACCGTGAATAAAATGACCTTTGTGGAAGCTGTTCCTCCACTTGAGACTGTCTTTGATGACATGGAGCATGGAGATCCGGCGGGTAACGGATGGTTCTCTTTTGGTGGAGGTGGAATAGCTGCAGATGCCTCAGATCTTCCTCCTAAAAATGGAGGATTGTTCTCATTATCTACCGGATGGGGATCAGGAGGAAATGCTGGGTTCTTAGGAGGATTTGGCCGTACCAATCCTACTGATTTGACTGACGCCACTCATTTCAATTTCTGGATTAACCCTAAAATTTCTCCTGATTATCCTGAGGTAGATCAGGGTTATACCTTAGAAATCAACCTTCAGGATGATGACAATGGAGATAACGCTATTGCTGATCCAAATAATGGAGAGGATGATGAATTTCAGGCAGTAATAACAGTTGGCCTATCAGGGTCCAATTCTGATGCTATCATTGGTGGTGGATGGCAGTTAATCAGTATTCCATTTACTGATTTTGTAGATGATAACAGCTTCCTGACAGGAGGTAACGGAGTGTTAGATGCCGTGCCTACAAGTGAAGGAGGAAATGGTCAGCTTATCAATGTCGTATTTGCCATTCTTTCAACCAATGGACCAGACGCATTATTTAACACTGACTACTGGGTATTCACTGACAGATCTGCTACGGCAGATATAGGGGTAGATCCTACTTCCAAAGATTTTGGAACTGTAAGGGCAGGTACTTGTAATCCAGAGCCATTTGTCATTTCTAATGACGGAATTTGTGATCTGGTGATTACAGAACTCAACTTCATTGGAACGGATGCTGCTGACTTTAGCTCATCTGCTTCTCTTCCCATCACGATTCCAAGTGGTGCTAAAGAATTCATTCAGGTAGTTTTCGGCCCGACAACTGAAGGAGCTAAATCAGCTACCTTAAGTATAGTGAGCAATGATCCTGATGAGAATCCCCTGGAGGTGCCCCTTAGTGGTACAGGAGAAGAAGTAACGGAGCTAGTCTTTGATGATATAGAGCATGGAGACGCTGTGGGGAATGGTTGGTTCTTTGAAAGCGGCGGCAACATCGGTGGTGTTGGTGGTGGTGGCGGTGGAGCAACTACAAATGATGTGGCACCAGAAAATGGTGGGACTTTTTCTCTGGAGTCTGGCTGGGGATCTGGCGGTACTCCGGGTTTCTTTGGCGTTTACGGACGTAACTTTGCCATGGATCTTTCAGGTATGGAGTTCTTTAGCATTTGGGTAAACCCATTTGTAGCTAATCAAGATTATACGCTGGAAATCAATTTCCAGGAAGATGATAATATGAATGGAGCCTTTGACCCTGGTTTAGACGATGAATTCCAGTATAATGTGAAAGTAGGCGGTGCTGGAGCTGATCTCATTCCAGGTGGAGGATGGCAAAAAGTGATCATACCTTTCGCTGACTTATTCGATGATAACGGATTCTCAAACGGAGGAGATGGTATTTTTAACCCATTTTCACCTATATGTGGAGGAAATGGAGAACTGATGGGGATTGTATTCGCTATTGTAAGTGAAGGACCAGATGCAAATTTAAGATTGGATAATCTCACCTTCTTATCTGAGCTTGCTGGACCCGATATAGACGTGCCTTCTCCACCAGCATTTGGAGATGTTTTCGTAAATAACTGTTCTGTACAGACCCTGACTGTGTCTAACGTAGGGGGAACAGACCTGAGTGTTACCAGTACATCTTTAAGTGGATCTGGAGATTTCTCCATTCTTTCTGGTGGAGCTCCATTTACTGTAACAGGCGGGGGTACTCATGATATTGAGATTCTCTTTACGCCTACATCTTTAGGAGATGCTGAAGCTACCCTCACAATAGTAAGTGATGATCCCGATGAGAGCTCAGTAGAGGTAACCATTACAGGCACGGGCTCTGATGATGCCATCATCGTATTTGATGATATGGAGCACGGTGATCCAGGTGGAAACGGATGGTTTGCTTTCGGTGGCCCGGTGGGTGGCGGAGGAATAGATCCTAACTTCACAGACATTCCACCAGTAGCAGGAGGGAGTGCCTCATTACAGACAGGTTGGGGTTCAGGCGGTAATCCCGGCATATTTGGTGGATTTGGTCGTACCAGTCCTACCAATATAGACGGAACCACTTACTTCAACTTCTGGATTCTGCCTGATGCTGGACAAGAGTACGTGATCACTATTCAGCTACAGGATGATGATAATGGTGATGATGTTATCCCATTCCCTCCAACAGCTGATGATGATGAATTCCAGTACGACCTGAAAGTAGGAGGTGCTGATTCTGAAGTTACCCCTGGAGGAGGATGGCAACTGGTATCCATTCCATTAGCGGACTTCTATGATGATAATTCTTTCCTGACAGGAGGAAACGGGGTCTTTGATCCTTCTCCAGTAGCTTGCGGAGGTAACGGTCAGTTAATTGCTGTTGTCTTCGGAATAGAGAGTATTTCTGGTGCAGATGCTACTTTCCGCACAGACTACTGGACCTTCACTAACGGGCCTCTGGAGGGAGAGATTGTCTTCAATCCTGATCCCGTAAACTTTGGTGAAGTAATCGTAGGAAGTTGTGCTACACAAACGGTTACTGTTACTAATAATACTTTTGAGGATATTAACGCGGAAATCCTTATTGATGATGAGAATGATGCTTTCTACTCATTCATAGAAGCAGACCCGCTTACATTAAGTGCTGGGGAAAGTAAGGAGTATGTAATTCGATTCAGCCCTACTTCCTTGGTGTTAGAAGAAGCTAAATTAAAGATAAATAGCGCTCCGATAGAGTTTGGGGGTGAACTCATTGCCCAGACAGACCTGATAGCTACAATAATAGAATCCGGTACCATTGTCTTTGATGACATGGAGCATGGGAATCCTTCTCCTGGGAATAATGGGTGGTTCCAGTACGGTGGAGATCCAAATACTGGAGGTGGGTTCGGTCCTATTACGGATGATCTTCCTCCTACACTTGGAGGTACTACAGCCGTAGTTACCGGCTGGGGAGGAGCTAACCCAGGAATTTATGGTGGATTTGGGCGTAATTTCCCACTGGACATTAGCCAGTCTACCCACTTTAACTTCTGGATCAACCCACTAGACCCAGCCAATCCTAATAATATGGATCAGGAGTTCATTCTCCAGATTCAATTACAGGAAGATGATAATGGTGATGGTATAATTACACCGGATCAGGATGATGAGTACCAGTATAACCTGAAAGTAGGGGGTGCTGACGGTGAAGTAATAGCAGGTGGAGGATGGCAGTTTGTGTCTATTCCATTAAGCGAATTCTTCTATGACGATGGATTCCTGTTTGGTGGAAATCAGGTATTTGATCCAAAACCAACAGTATGTGGAGGTAACGGAGAATTGATAGCTATTGCGATCACTGTTCAAGGAATAGCCGTAGGACAAGCCGCTAACTTCCGTATGGATTACCTGGCATTCTCTACAGGACCACTGAGTCCTGAGATAGTGGCTATGCCTAATCCTGTTGATTTCGGAGAAGTAACAGAAACTTCCTGTGTACAGCAGATACTGACTATCACTAATGGAGGAGTAGTTCCTCTGGAAATAGAGGCCATGAACTTCATGGGAATTGAGCCTACCCCATTCTCTATTTTAGAAGGTGATGCGCCAGTTACCATTCTTCCTGAGGAAACTCATGAAGTAATTCTGAGCTTTAAACCTGCGGACAGAGAACCCTATGAGGAAATCCTCCAGATTATCAGCAATGATACGTCTGATAGCCCACTAGAAATACTTCTGATGGGAGAAGGCACTAAGCCAGGTGTGGTAGTTTTTGACGATATGGAGCACGGAAATCCAAGTGGTAATGGATGGTTTAGTTTCGGTGGTGCTGTTGGTGGAGGTGGAATAGATCCCAACTTTGCAGATCTCCCTCCAACTAATGCAGGTAGCGCTTCCCTCCAAACGGGTTGGGGTTCAGGTGGTACGCCAGGTGTATTAGGTGGATTTGGTCGTACCAGTCCGACAGACATAGGACCTGCCACTCACTTCAACTTCTGGATTAATCCTGATGCTGGGCAAGAATACATTATTACTGTACAGCTACAGGATGATGACAATGGTGATAATGCCATCCCATTCCCTCCAACGGGAGATGACGATGAATTCCAGTATGACCTGAAAGTAGGAGGTGATGACGCAGAAGTAATTCCTGGTGGAGGATGGCAGTTTGTGTCTATCCCATTGGCAGACTTCTATGATGATAATTCCTTCCTACCAGGTGGAAACGGTATCTTTGATCCTGAGCCCGTAAGTTGTGGTGGAAACGGTCAGTTGATCGCAGTCATCTTCGGGATAGAAAGTATCACTGGTGTAGATGCTACTTTCCGCACGGATTACTGGTCATTCTCTAACGGACCTGTGGTTACCTCCTTCATTCTGGTAGATGCAGATTCTGATACAGAAGTGCAGGAAATCATGGATGGAGATATCCTTCTTCTTGAGAATGTTCCAGAGAATTTCAACATTGTGGCTTTAGTAGAAGGAGCTGAGGAGATTAACAGAGTAGTACTCGATCTTAATGGACCTGTAGAAAGCATGCGTACGGAGCGCTTAGCACCTTATGCAGTATTTGGTGATAACGCTGGTGATTATTTAGGAAAACCGGCAGAGGCAGGAGAGTATGACATCACGGCAACTCCATTTTATACAGATGAAATGTTTGAAGGTACCTGTGCTAGCATAGCCTTTGAGATATTTGACTGTGAAGTGGATGGACCTATAGTAGATGCAGGAGAGGCATTAAGTCTGGACTGCGAAAGTGGCGAAGCCGTACTGATGGGTTCTATTCAAGGGGCTTATAGCATGTTTAGCTGGACAGGCCCAAATGGATATGAAAATACTTCAGAACTCATGCCTCGGATTACCCAGGCAGGGGAATATACCCTAACGGCAAGCAATGAGGTAGGATGTACCAGCATGGTCAGTGTCATAGTATCTGAAGCAACGGGATGTGAAGCAGAAGTAGTTCGCTTTATCCTGGTAGATGCAGATACAGATACTGATATAGATGAGATTATGGATGGGGACATCTTCTTGTTAGAGGATCTACCTGAGAATATCAACATAGTAGCCGTAGTAGAATCACAGGAAGTAATAGATAGAGTCATACTAGATCTACAGGGACCATTAAGTGGTACTAGGACTGAGCGTTTCAGTCCCTACGCGGCCTTTGGTGATAATCAAGGAGATTATATTGGACAGGCACCTCTCATAGGGATGTATAGTATCATGGCTACACCATTTTACTTTAGTACAGGAGAACTGGAGTCAGGTCAAGGCTTAAGTGTCAACTTTGAGATCTCAAGCTGTGATATTCTTGGAGATGTAGCAGAAGCAGGTCCTGAGAAAGACCTCGACTGTAATACTGGAACAGCGATTCTGGAAGGAAGTGTAATCCAAGGACCGCAAACAGCCCCCTTCTTGGTAGCATGGAGTGGACCAGGTGGCTTTACTTCCAATGAACTAATGCCTACTGTTAGCTTGGCAGGTACATATACCCTAAAGATTACATCAGGTATCGGAGGTTGTGTATCCAAGGATGAAGTGCTGGTATCTCCCTGTTCAGAGACTTGTGATGGTCAAGTCAGAGAGTTTGTTCTTGTTAATTCAGAGACCAATGAAGATCTCATAGTCTTAGAAGATAATACTGTGATAGACTTACCTACTACCGGTAATAAGTTGAACATTCGAGCAGACATCTTCTGTGATGACAAGGTAGAAAGCATGAGACTGGAATTATCAGGAGCTCAGGTGAGAACTCGTACGGAAAATCTACCTCCTTATGCATTAGGTGGAGATAGTCCAGCAGGAGATTACTTCGAATTGAACTTTATTCCAGGAGCTTACACACTTATGGCCACACCTTATGCAGAGAATGGAGCACAAGGAGCAGCAGGTACTCAACTAATGATCAACTTCACAGTACAGAATGGTACACCTGCCCCTCAGACTGGATTTAAAGACCCTTCTTTGGATCCAGAGGCTGTGCTAAGTGTATTCCCTGTACCAGCCAATAAAGAGTTCTTCATAGACATGAAGTTCTTCGAGGAAGGCGTGTATGATGCGGCTATCTTTGACGTAGCAGGTAGAGTAGTGATGAGCCAAAAGCTTATCTACGATTCTGCTGCTGAGAAGCGCTTCACCATAAAGTCTGATCAACTTTCTGTAGGGGTATACATGCTACGCGTAAGCGGCCAGAACTACCAGACCTGGAGAAAGATCACTATTAGAAGGTAATACAAACGACCTACAAATAGAGCGCCGGACCCACAAGGGTCCGGCTTTTTTTCGTGCTATTTTCCACAAAAATCTAAAGACTGAACCTTTTTTAGTACCTGGTGAAATCGATATTTAGGTTTCTAATTCCTGACAAGTTCACTTTCTTCAGAGGTAGAAATTACTATTTCATCTGGTGCAGGTAAGTCCCCATTAGCCTGCAAGCGTCTTGCCAACATTCCGTATGCATATGCTTTGGCTAAATGTTTAAAGATTAGCTTGTAAAAGGGCAGAATCAGGAATGAGATAAATGGTAAGATGACAAATGCTGTAAGAGAAACGATAAAACTTAG
>JBCDBC010000156.1:0-8409 GCA_039184535.1 Bacteroidota bacterium
AATCCAGTGAAGAAAAAGACATCAAAAATTAAGGATGGCAAAAAATGAAGCAGGTCCTTTTTGAGAAATTTCCTCTTAGGGTTTTTGATGGATAGCACATGAAAATAGGCCAGAGGTCCATAGGCCATCCCAAAATCCATAGGGATGGGAAAACGACCATTAAAAGCATGAATAGATTCTTCCAAAATGAGATGTAGAAGAGAAAGGGAGAATAGAAAAATAAGGGTTCCTAATAGTCTATGAAGTATTCTGGAAGGTTGACGGAAAAAGATAAGTAAGGATAGCACAAATCCCTGGACAACAGCGATCAGAAAATAGAAGTTGGAGGTATCCAGTGAGGTGTCTATCATAGGCAGTTTACATCCTTAACTTCAATTATGGAGTTAGGGTTTAATACATAGAGTGGATTAGCTTCTAAATGGTGGCTTTTCTTTTAAGAAATGGTAATGGCAGGAGAGGATATGTGAAGTAGTTTAATCAGCTTAGGCTGGTTTATCCTTGTACAATTCTTTAAGGCGATTTTTTAAATCAAGTTGGGCACGTAATCTATCCCTTAGGAGAGAAGTGAGAAGTTGGTCTTTCTGCTCATCAGATAAATCTTTGATTAAGAGTATTAGCTCTCCTTCTGGGATAGGATCTTCAGTGGGGCTTTCTGCAACTGTAGAGTCTACTAGGTCTGCATCTATCTCCCAGAAAGAGATAAAGTATTGAAGAGCTGAATTTGTCTTTCCAAGGTTAGAGGGAATAGGGGGACTTATAATACTAAGTAATTCCTCATCTTCATAATCCTCCTCCTCATAATCTTCATCTTCATAATTTTCAGAAGTGCGTTTTTTAGCCTCAAGGTATTTCCACGCTAAGTATAAGACCCTATAGTCCCCAAATAGAATCTGTTCTCTTAAGGGTAGTAAGGTATCTAATAAGCCTTCTCCTTCAATCCATTCGCCCTCTTCAATATTGATCTCTAAATTTATGAATACCCAATTATCTTTCTTGAACACCCTTATTTCTTGGCTAGAAAAATCACTAGCGTCAATGTCGTACCTTTGTAAGGTTTTAAAGGGAACCATGTTTGCAGGAAATTTCATTAGTAATTGGCGGGTTCCCCAGTTGGCTACATATAGCATCATATCGAAGTAAGAACCAACTACCTCTTCCTGATTACGCCCGAAATCCCCGTAGTGATACACAAAGCTAGCTCGCCTAGGAGTAGGATGTGTCCTGCTGGAGAAAGTACTGATAGTCTCAATTTGCTTTTGAGTAAGGGGCTTATCTATGGCGTAGAAATCATAATATTGGTATTCCGACATATTACAAGAGTTGGGATTAGAATCCTCTCCAAGGTAAGAATTCACATGATATATTCGGTGAAATATTTTTCACCACTACTCATGAGCTTCAACTTAAACTTATCTGTGACTCACCTAACAAGGGTTTATCCTTCCCTAAGCCACTAATTCACAGAATAAGCACAAATCATTCGTGTTAATTCGTTGATTCGTGGCAGAGAACAGTACGCTAATATGCCAACTGCTAGAGGTCGATTGTATCGACCGAAAGGGCACGACAGGCGAAAGATATTTCACCACTACAATTAAGCTTCAACTTATTTTTAAACTTCAACTTACCTGCTACATACCCAGCAAGGGTTTATCCTTCAGCAGTTGATAGGTTAGGCCCATTCGGATACACTCTTTTAACTCCTGTTCCGGGAGTTCTTCTTCCAGGGAGAATACAATGGCTCTATTTTTCTCATACCTAAAGAGATCTCCATAGATAATTCTGAAGGTCTCCACCAAAGAGGTATTACAGTTGAAATAGAGAGCATACTGATCGGGCGCTTTGGGTTTCCAGTCCATGCGGATGGGACTTCCTTGCTTGGCTTTATAAGAGGGTTCTCCCCACTTCAGGCTTTCCTCTAGCTTGGATATACCTTCGACTTCTGAAGCTACAGAAAGAAGAAGCTCCCTCAGATAGTTCATCTTCACCCTGACGTGTTCTGGGTAGGAAGCAAACTTTTCAGCTACCTGAGGGGGCTGTATGTGTTCTGCCAGACTCATCTTAGTTGATGGCGATGTAAAAGTCTACTTCAGCATCAGAAGGATTCATAGCCTTCTCTCCATAAGCCTCAAAATCTGCGGTAAATCGTCTATCCAGATCCATGGCCCAGATTTCATTCCATTTATTAACCACAATTCCTTTCATGAGGTCTCCCTTAGCAGAAGTCTTTACGTACTTTCCTCCTTTGAAAGATTTGGCCACCATCCCTTCCGGGACTTCCTCCAGCTTATCTACCTTACATCCGATGAAGGTGGTATAAGGCTGAGTATGGTCTCCTTCGTATTCTGCATAGAGAGAATAGACTGTCCCATCTATCTTGTGAGGAATGTTCTCCACTACTTTTTCTGCCATGAACCTTTGCCAAAGGGCGCCTATGTCCTGAGCTGCCTGTCCATCCTGATTGGTGGTTCTTACTGAGATTCCGATAAAGTGAAAAGGATCAATTTGAATTTCTTCCATGTCTTGATTTTGTTGATTTGCAGCTAAGGTAGGATGCCCAAGTGACAAGGGTATGTCAGGGGTGTTTTGCCATTCTTCTCTACATTTCTCCAGGTACTCTGTAAGTGTCATGGGATGTGGCTCAAAACGCTCGGAAGAAATGAAAATGGACTGTATGCGGTCCAGGCGAAAGGAGCGGAAACTCTCTCGCATTCTACAATAGGCAATCAAAATCCAGTTGTCCTTGGTGGTATAAAGAGCAAAGGGCTCCACTTTGCGTTGGGTCTCTTGCCCATCCAAGGAAAGGTAACCTATTCTCAAAACTGAAAAATTGGTGATGGCCGTTTGTAGTTCTATCAGGTAGTTACTGGTCTTTTCATTCGCTTTATTATCACGTATCTGAATTCTCTCAGCCAGTAGTTCAGACTTAGATCTTTGGTTGAGGTTGAGAACGGATTTAATTTTGGTGATAGCTTGCTGATACTGCTCAGAAAGAGACTGATCTTTATTCTTCAGGATAAGATGCTCTGCCATTAGGAGGGCATTGGCTTCCTGTTCTGTGAACATAACAGGCGGTAGGGTAAAGCCTTCCATGATGGAATAGCCTTTCCCCTCTTCTGCAAAGATGGGAATACCCGACTGCTCCAGGGTTCTAATGTCTCTGTAGATGGTCCTGACAGTTACCTCATGCTTTTTGGCCAACTCAGTGGCCGTTACAATACGCTTGGATTGCAACTGCGTCAATATAGAGGTGAGTCTCGCCAGTCTGGGTTTGTCTTCCGCCATATGCCTTCCATTACTTATCAGCTTTCAGGTGAAAGCCAGTCTTCTCCTTTGCATACGTTCTAACAAAGACATTCATGATATCAAATGTTTGGAGAATGTCTTCCTTAGTGGTATCAGGATGAATGGGACACATTCTCAAGGCAATATGACCCTTCAATTTAGTCGTGGTAATCATGGCGAACCCATCTTCAAGCAGGTGTTGGGAAAGGGCCGAATTGAGCTCGTCCAGATCCCTGTCCATAAGCTTGGGGTTAGCCCTAAATGAAATGATCCCGATTGAAGCCTTGGATATCAGCTCCCAGTGGTCATGCCCCGCTATCAGATCTTCTATGTATTCGGCATGTTCAATTCCCTGGGTAACATGTTCGCCAATCTTATCCAGTCCCACAATTCTGAAGTAGGTATAAAGCTTGAGTGCACGGAATGATCTGGTAAGCTGTGGACCATAATTATAATAGTTGATCTCCTTTTCATCCAGAATGGTAGTATCCAGGTATTCTGCTTGGACAGAGAAGCTTTTTCTCAGGGTGCTTCTATCCTTAACGATGAGGCAGCCCGTTTCAAAGGGTTGGAACCACCACTTGTGGGGGTCCAGAGTAATGGAATCTGCCAGATGAATGCCAGATAAGGCAGATTTATGTTCATTTGAAAGAATGGTGGCCCCTCCATAAGCAGCATCTATGTGTAGCCATGTCTGAAATTCTTCAGCTATTTCGGCCAGCTTTTCAAGCTCATCTATGGCGCCTGTATTGGTCGTACCTGCATTCCCAATGATGCAAAAGGGCGTCAACCCTTGCTGGATATCAGCTTTCAGTAAAAAGGTTAGTTCTTTCAGGTTAAGCTTGAAGTCTTTAGTTTGACCCACTTTACGCATATTGTGAGGCTGGAACCCCAGAATCCTGAGCGCTTTGGAGACGGAAGAATGGGTTTGCTCAGAGTAATACACAGTTCCCTTTGAGAAATCTCCTGATAGCTTATGGTCTCGCGCCGCGACCAAAGCCGTCATATTGGCCATGGAACCTCCACTGAGGAATATGCCTCCGCTTTGTTCAGGATAGCCGAACATCTGAGTAAGCCATTCAATGGTCCTCTTTTCAATCATGCCTGCGATGGAGCCAGACATCCAGTGTCCGGAAAACACATTAAAGCCTGTGGCCATGGTTTCTGCTAGCACACTGTAGTAATTGCTGGGGCCTGGAATGAAGGAAAAGAATCTGGGGTGATCTGTGTGGTTAATATTCTCATCGATCAGCCTATGGAGATCATGGAATACCTTTGCTGCCTCTTCCCCTTTGGTGGGTATTGCTGAATCTATCTGAGCGTTAAGTTCATCATAAGTTCCCATCTTAAAAGTCTTCTTCGACTTGATGCGCGTTTTATGGTCGACTATAAAGTCTATGACCTTATAGCCCAGCTCTCTCATTTCCTGATCTGTCATGGAGTAGTAGGATTTCTATCACGCAATACTCAAAATTTTGCTCAGGGAAACAAGTATGGGGAAATCTATTTTACCAGATGAATGTCTTACAGGAATGATCCTTAGCTAAATAGACTTTGAAAAGATTGTTCTTCCTGGATCTGAGATAGGGTAGATTGAAGCTGTTCGCCCATCTTATTGAACACAAAATTCCCCATAGAAATTCTACTAACGCCTAGCTTTTGAAGAGTGGGGAAATCTGGTAAAGAAGGCATACACATCACGTTTAAAGGAAGCTGGATTTCTGCTATTACCTCAGAGATATCTTTTTCCCTTTCAATGCAAGGGACAAACATACCGTCAGCTCCTGCATCTTGGTAAAGCTTGGCTCTTTTTATGGTTTCTTTTATAGGATCAGCTATCCCTAATAAAAAGGTATCTGTTCGTACATTCAGGAATATGTGTGAGTGAGAATGAGCCAAGCCAGATGATACCTTTTCAAGTGCCCTACTAAAAGCCTCTGTATCAACCAAGCTCCGAATTTCATCCACCAAACTATCCTCAATATTGATTCCCTGAATGCCTAAGTCGGAAAGGGCCTTGATGTTCGAAATGATTTCATCGGGATTTCTACTATAGCCTGCTTCCAGATCTACGGTTAGGGGGAGATCCACTGATTTCGTTATCCTCTCAACCAAGTAGCTTACTTCTGGAAAACTAATCTCTTCTCCATCCTGGTAGCCTAGCATACTTGCAATAGCCCCACTTGAAGTCCCTATGACATCAAATCCCAGATTTTGGGCAATCCTGGCGCTTTGCACATCCCATACATTGCAGATTAACAAAGGGGCCTTCTCCTTGTGTAGTTGTTGGAAATCCATATGATGGTTTTTCCTTCAAAACTATCCGATCGAATCTCTTCAAACAACCGATTTCTTATCAGGTATTTTGAAGTTTTGGACATGCTGCAGACTACTTCGAGAGATTCTCTCCAAACCCCTCCAAATACTTTCCTCCATTCTCCATAGCATCCTTGAGATCTTTGGCTACAGACATGATGTGATGTACTTGTGAGATACCTGCTTGTTGGTAGGTGTCCTGGGAGAGGGTGTTATTGCCTGCCATGACAATGAGCTGTTTGTCATATTTCTGGCAAAGGGCGGCTATCTGACCTACGACTTTTCCCTGGATGGATTGGGAGTCTAGCTGACCTTCTCCTGTGATGATGAGGTCGGCTTGCTGGATGTGGGTTTCCAGGTCGGCGAGCTGGCCGAGGGTAGGGAAGCCTTCCTGTAAATGTGCGCCCATAAGGGCATGTAGTCCTCCCGAAATACCGCCAGCCGCTCCGGCTCCTGGCATTTGGGAGATGTCTACCCCAAACTGCTTGTGGAGGATCTGGCTGAAATGGATCATGCCCATTTCCAAACTGAGGAGATCGTCTTCCTTAGCGCCTTTTTGTCGGGCGTAGGTGTATACAGCCCCTTCAGGTCCGGTGAAGGGATTGCTGACGTCTGTGAGTATGCTTAGCTCGAAATCGGGTAGGGGAGTAGGAGATAAAATCTCATGTATTTTGGCCAAGTTCTGACCGGAAGGGGGAAGCTCTCTTCCTTCCGAATCCAGAAACTGAAAACCCAAGGCGTGTGCTATACCTATACCTGCATCATTGGTGGCAGAACCCCCTATGAAAAGGACCATTTTTTTAACGCTTTGATTGAGGGCATACTTCATGAGAAGGCCTGTACCTATGGTATGCGTATGCAGGGGGTTTCTGGAAGCTTCATTGATGAGGACCAGACCAGATGCCTGCGCCATTTCTATGTAAGCCGTATCTCCGGAAATCAGGTAATGTGCTTGAATAGGTCTTCCTACGGCATCTATGGTATCTACCCAAATTTCTTCAGAAGGAATGATGGAAGCTATGACAGAAAGCGAGCCATCTCCTCCATCTGCTATGGGAACAGTGTGGATATCGGCTTCGGGATGGGCTTGCTGGATTCCTTTGGCTATGGCAGCATTGACTTCGAAGGTGGTGAGGGAGCCTTTGAATTTGTCACAAGCGATAAGGACGCGCATGGGAGAAGGGTTAGAGGGTATAGATTAACAAATTTAGTTATGTAGGAATTACCTTATGGTATTTACATCCTCATAGCTCGGGGTTTATTAGGTTTGACTATTTGAGCATCTCTTGTTTCCCACCATTAAAATGGTGGGCTCAAAATCAAAAAATGGACCGGCTTCTTCAGCTGCCGTAAGCTTCAAAGGGCGGATAAATCCACCCCCACATTGGGTCGCTTATTTTATCAACAAATCCCGAGCTATGGGGATATATTTTAAATACTTTATCACAAGATGAGAAAATTTCTTAGCGACTTTGCGTGAGAATTTTCTGAAAGATCCCGGCTAGCCTTTCGTATCACTCAAGGCCCACCGGGTTCACAGTTGCAATTATTACTCTTATGTACTGTGTATCAGATCCAGAACTGAGGATGCGGTCCATGAGAAGGAATCTCCTCCATAGCCTCTGCTGAGCTTTTTAGCCAGAGATTTCTCAGGCTCAAAGTACTCATGGAAGCCCAGGTCCTGAACCAGCTCCAATAAGTCCGACTTCACGATCTCAGCTAATCCCTCATAGCCATATTCTTTCAGCCCCATATGGAGCATCCAATTCATCTGTGGCCATACAGGTCCGCGCCAGTATCTTTTAGAATCGAAGAGGGGGCTATCCACATCAAAACTGGGACATAAGTAATATCCTCTATCATGCAGATCCTGAAGGTATTTTGCTAATAGATCAGCTTTCTGCTTGTCAGGAATACCCGCATAGATAGGACTGATTCCGCCTATCTCCTTAAAGGGAATCTGCTTTCCTCCTCTCATGTCATAGCAGGCATACATTCCCAGCTTATCTGACCAAAGCTTGTCATTATAGCTTTTGATGCTTTGCTGCTGCCACTCTTCCAGTTCTCCCTTATCCATACCTAGCTTATCTGCCAGGTTAATGAGACTTTGGTTAGACTTGATGAGGATGGCATTCATCATAGAATCCTGAATGAGGACTGGGCTTTCCTTAGCTATGGCTTTTCCATCATATTGGTTTTCCTTCCCAAACTGTATGAGATAGACATATCTGTCATACTGATCATCTGTAGGTCTTTCTGATGAATCTGCCAGGCTGGTGTCCTTTCTTTTGTAAGTGGGAAGTTTAGAACGATCAATTTGGATACGGTCCAAAGATTCGTCCCATAGAGGAGAATTGTCTCTCCCGGACTCCCATGGGTGATAAATAAAGAACAACCCTTCCTGATTAGGGTCTCTGTAGGTATACAGAAACCTATGGAAGTGGACTATTTTGGGGAATATGTCTTTGGCAAAGGCCAATAATTCTTCATTGTTAGGAAATTTCTCAAGTAAATTCTCCAAAATAAATCCATGCACAGGTGGCTGGGTAATACCTGATGACTTAGGCTTTTGAGGTGCCCCCTGATTCACGTTTGAGTTCCAGAAATCATAATTGGGGAAATAGGTAGTTTCATTCTCAGAGTGAAAAAGAATGTGTGGGACCATCCCATTTTCCCATTGACCTTTAAAGAGGGTATCTAACTCAAGCATAGCTTTCTTAAGATCAAAGTAGCTATGTCCCAGGCTCACAAATCCTGAATCCCAGTTCCACTGAAAGGGATACAGATTCTTAGTAGGTACAGTAAATC
>JBCDBC010000157.1:0-8397 GCA_039184535.1 Bacteroidota bacterium
AAACTGAAAATAATTTTTCTGTAGCGGATAAGCTTTGCCCATAGACATTTCTCAAAGAGTACTTGAATTACCTCCTTCTACGTCTACAAAACAAGTGAGTTTGCAGCCATAGAAGACAAGAATGAATGGTATATCGAGTAAAGCAGAAAAGTTTGTTTAGAGGAGAGTTCCCTTGGATCTGTATGTAATAGAATTCAGCAGAATTTATCTTTTCTTATCTTCCAAGTTCTGGCAGTTGTTTGTGTTCTTAAAATAATTCAGCGTGGAAAAAGAGGCAGTAGTAGTTGGGTATTTTTGCTCATCATCCTCTTCTGGATCTACTAACACACAAACTCCCATTTCTACAGGTTGAGGTTTTGTTTCATCTATAGCACACTGGTGTTTCAGTTGATCATAGGAGCTCCCTGTAAGTGTAGGAGAAAAGAAAGAAGAAAAGGTGGCTGGATAAATCCCCATCTTCTGCAAAGAGGGAGACCATAGTGGAAAACTTGCTCCTACCAGAAAGACATGCGTTACTAATGCCAGAGAAGTAATTAAATGCCAGGGATAATTTTTCCGTAATCGGTATGCCCCGTAATTCTTTTCTCTATTCTCGAAAAGCATTTCGTCTAAATCTGCCAATATGTGCTTGTCCTTCTTCATGAATGCTATAGTCATTTTAATGTAGGTGGGTGTAAAGAGCTAATCTGAATTAGTCTTTTTTGCCCTAATTATCAGAAGAATAACTTTAATAAGATCGAGAAAAAAGTACTCTTTCCTTACAGTAAATCTACGCAAATCTAAGGCCGGGTGGGTAGCTAAAGAGGGTGCTTTCTTGACAGTTCTCCCACTAATTTTGTGAGTAGAAATTTTAAAACAAGGCTTTTTCCCCTAATTGTAGAATTTCTTTGGGATAAACCTCTCGTGAATCTGAATTTTAGCGAATACTTTTTTTACTTTGATCTTTCATTTCCCGTTACTTAGGTAGTAAGGGTCTCTTCACTCTGAGAATAGGCTAGTTGTATGATAAATGTTAAATATGTAAGCATCTGTTTTTACCTCATCTGGATGCTCTCCTTTTCCTTTCTCTCGTCTCCTCTACACTCACAAACCGTAAGCGCGCTAAAACTGGAACTGGAAAAGTTAAAGAATGACGCTGCTCTGGCACATTCTCACTGGGGCGTATGTGTGATGGATGCAGCCTCTGGAAAGCTCCTGGCAGAACACCAATCCCAACACAATCTTATCACAGCTTCTACCATGAAAGCCCTTACTACGGCTACGGCATTGTCCATGTTGGGACCAGACCACACATTTACTACCAAACTAGAATATGCTGGGAAATTATTATCAGACGGAACTCTGGAGGGAGACTTATTTATCAGAGGTTCTGGGGACCCCAGTCTTGGAAGCAGCAGGTTTTCACCTGAGCAAGGAATGGAAAGAGTCCTTTTCAGATGGGCAGAAATTATCAAAGCCTCAGGCATAAAGCGTATTCACGGAAGAATCATTGGAGATGCCAGTGCATTTGACTCTCAGCTTACCCCAGGAGATTGGGGTTGGTCAGACATGGGAAACTATTATGGAGCAGGTGCTGCGGGACTTAACATGACTGAGAACACTTACAGGATCATGTTTAAACCAGGAGCTTATGTAGGTGCCAGAACCACAGTAGTCAAAACCATCCCATTTATAAAGGACATCATTTTTTCTAATGAGGTAACCACCGGTAAGGTAGGTTCAGGAGACAATGCCTACATCTATGGCGCTCCGTATACTAACCTTAGGTACCTAAGAGGAACTATTCCAGCAGGTGTTTCTACCTTCACCATCAAAGGATCTGTTCCTGATCCTGCTTTATTTGCTGCCAGAATGCTGAAGAATGCACTTTCAGAACAGCAGGTGTTCACTACAGGGGCTTCTACCACTGTTAGAGATCTCCAGATCAAGCGTAGGCCTCTTCCAGAGAATAGGAAACTGCTGTACACACATTTTTCTCCTAAACTGAGAGAAATAGTAAAAGAGACCAATGTCTGGAGCATTAATATGTATGCTGAGGCGCTACTTAAAGCTCTCCCTAATTCCAAACAAAAGCAAGGTGGAACATATAATGGCATTTCCACCCTCAAAGCCTATTGGAAAAGCCAGGGCGTAGATATGTCTGCCAGTCTTATTAAGGATGGTAGCGGTCTTTCTTCCAACAATTCTGTTAGTCCATACCTTATGACGCTCATGCTTACTAAGGTCTTTAATTCTCCCGTTAAGGAAAGCTTCTTTGAGTCCCTGCCTGTAGCAGGAAGGAGTGGGACCCTCAAAAGAACCGGGAAAGGAACTTATGCAGAAGGAAGGGTACACGCAAAGTCAGGCTCTATCGCCAACGTCCGCGCTTACACTGGCTATGTAAAAACTGTGGGAGGAGATACTCTTGCTTTTACCATTACCTTTAACCAGTATGATCTCTCTTACTCTCAGATTCAGAGGAGAATCGTAGGTATCATGGATAAAATGGCCCGGCTGAATAACCTTTCCAAATAGGAACTAATAAATCTACCGCTATTCCTAAACGATTTTATTAGTAAGTTCATCTTGTAAACCAGGAATATGAACACCACCTCCCTTACCAACCCGTCTATACAGGCTATGGCAGCTGAATTTCAGCTTCCAGAACACATCTGCTACCTTAACTGTGCCTCTAAATCTCCTATGCCCAAAAGAGTGGAACAGGCCGGTATAGAATCATTCCGCTTAAAAAGGCTTCCCTATGAAGTGTCAGATATAGACTTCTTTGGTATCCCCAAGCTTCTTCGCCAAGAGTTTGCCAAGCTGATTAACTGTGTTAATCCAGAAAGGGTCGCT
The DNA here is from genome assembly GCA_039184535.1 of Bacteroidota bacterium. Taxonomy (GTDB): domain Bacteria; phylum Bacteroidota; class Bacteroidia; order J057; family J057; genus JBCBKZ01. The sequence goes on from JBCDBC010000157.1 coordinate 2,836, forward strand.
ATCATTCCTTCTGTTTCTTACGGAATGGCCCAGGTAGCTAATAATGTAAAGCCAAAGGAAGGGGAGGAAATTATCCTGGCAGCAGAACAGTTCCCTTCAGATGTCTATGTATGGCAAAAACTGGCTCAAGAGACAGGAGCTGTAATTAGATATGTTAGTTCCCCTGATTCGGAGACAGAGAGAGGAAAGGCCTGGAATCAAGAAATATTGAATGCCGTAGGTCCTAAAACTGCCCTCGTCTGTATCGGAAACATTCATTGGACAGACGGGACTATTTTTGATTTGGCAGCTATCAGAAAAAAGACGAAAGATCATAAGGCTTTGCTGGTTGTAGATGGAACACAGTCAGTAGGTGTGATGCCCATAGATGTGGAAAGCCTTCAACCTGACGCATTGATCTGTGCAGGATATAAATGGCTCTTAGGACCCTATAGTATAGGGTTAGGATATTACGGGGAGGCCTTTGATGAAGGAGAACCCATAGAGGAAAACTGGAAAAATAGGCTGGGAAGTGAAAACTTTGCTGATCTTGTAAACTATCAGCCCCTTTATAAGGGTTTTGCTACCAGATATGAGGTAGGAGAATCCACTAACTTTTTTTTAGCTCCCATGCTAACAGAAGCTCTAAAAATGATTAATGAGATAGGTCCTCTCGCTATCCAACAGCATTGTAAAGAAATATCTACCTCCTTCATCCAGGAAATCCAGCAGGACGGAGCATGGATGGAGCATCCTACTTATAGAGCGACCCATTTATTTGGCGTAAAATTACCCGCGGGCACAGATATTAAGGCCCTCAAGCTCCTTCTGGAAAAGGAAAATGTGTTTGTATCTGTCAGAGGAAGTTTCGTAAGAATAGCCCCCCATGTATATAATCTGGAAGCTCATTTTCAAAAACTTCTCGATAGTATTCGTATCATTTTATAAATACTTTAATCGGATAAATAGTTTATTCCCTATTTGTTGATAACCATTTACCATTTACTGCCGACGCCTCAGGACAATTAAATCGCTATTTAGAATTTTCAACCCCAAAAGAAAACCGTAATTCGTAACTTCCAATACGATAACTTACACCCAAGGTAGGCTCATCCTACTGCCCAAAGCAAGCTTTCTGGTCCGTAAGAAGACTCCGCCGACAAATATTAAAAGTATTGGAGCATGCGGTTCATAACCAAATTCTACTCAATTATCAAAAAGTTACTTCAGTCGCACATACGAGGGGTGCGTCTTACTGCTCTTATCGTGGGAATTTGTTTTTTGTTTCTGGCTTTTGTCAGACCTTTGGATTACGGTATCCCAGAAGCAAGTCCTATAGAACCCTATGCTGATGGCGCTTTTATTCTTACCCAGACACCTAATGCGTCCTGGGAAGTAGAAGACGCCTTCCCTAACCTCACCTTCATAGACCCTATTGAAATGTTCCAGTTTGAAGGAACTAATGACCTTTGGGTATTGGGAAAAACGGGTTTCATATGGTCTTTTGATAACGACCAGAATGTGACCAGTAAACAGGTGGTTATGGATATTTCTGACAGGGTAGACGCTAGAGAAGATGCTGGCTTAGTGGGTTTGGCACTACACCCAGAATTCCATGATAGTAATTCCCCTAATCAAGGCTATTTGTATGTGCTGTACAGGCACTTACCTGCTACCAGTACTGGTTATGGAGGCCCACAAGGGTATATCAGAGTTTCCAGATTTGAATATGATGAAGGAACAAAGAAAATAGATGAATCTTCAGAATTCATCATGATGGAATTATTCGACAGGCATGACTGGCATGATGGTGGGGGAATGTTCTTTGGAAAAGACGATTTTCTATACATTTCCATTGGTGATGAGGGAGGTTCATTTGATGGATTTGAATCTACTCAGATGATAGACCAGTCGTTATTCAGTGGTGTCCTGAGAATTGATGTAGACATGGACCCCAGTAGAAGCCACCCCATTAGAAGACAGCCTCAGGAAGCTAAGCAGGTTCCATTTAAAACCTGGCCCACCAGTTCTACCCAAGGATACTACATTCCTAATGATAATCCTTGGGTCAATGAAGATGGAAGTACACTAGAAGAGTTTTGGGCTATTGGACTGAGGAGTCCATACAGAATGACGTACGACCCAGTAGATGATTTAATCTTTATCGGAGATATAGGGCAGAATAAAAGAGAAGAAGTAAATGTGGTTCAAAAGGGAGATAACCTACAGTGGCCATTCAGAGAAGGATTTCTTGAAACTGATTATGCGGAGAAACCAGATGACCTGATTGGAAATGAGCAAGGCCCACTCTGGCAATATCCAAGATCTGAAGGCACCTGTGTCATTGGAGGATTTGTTTATAGAGGAGATAAATGGCCTAGCCTGAAAGGGAAATATATTTTCGGAGACCATGTAAACAGAAAAGTATGGTCTATGACTTACGGTGCTGGAGTAGAAACTTCTGTAGAAACGCTTACAGAGGTTCCTGCAAGTGGAGATGATGACAAGTCTGGTTTATCCGGATTTGCTACAGATGATAATGGAGAACTGTATGTCCTGAAATTATTCGGTACTAACAAAGATGGTGGTAAAATTTTTAAACTAAAGAAAGAGGAAGATTGGAGTATAACTCCTCCTCAGACGCTTTCTGCCACAGGTATCTTCCCAAACTTTGAGACCATGATTCCTAAGGCAGGTTTCATTCCTTATGGAGTAAACATCAGCTTCTGGTCTGACAGAGCGCAAAAAAGCAGATGGATTGCCATTCCTAATAATGGTTCTTTCAATACAGCAGCAGAAAAAATAGTGAATGGAGGAGATGATAATTGGGTATTCCCAGAAGGAACCATCTTCATCAAACACTTTGATCTGGCTATGGATGATCGTAGTCCGGATGAGACCATCAAACTGGAAACCAGATTTATGGTGGTCGGTCCAGACCAAACGGTCAAGGGATTCACGTACAAGTGGAATGCTGCTCAGACAGATGCCATTCTCCTTACGGAAGGGCAAAGCCAGGATTTCAGCATCATAGATGAAGACGGGACATCTTATACTCAAAGATGGAATTACCCATCCAGAGGTGCCTGTCTAAGCTGTCATAGTCCTGCTGCCGGTTATGTACTAGGATTTAATACGCCTCAGCTAAATAAGGATATTCTCTATCCTTCTTCAGGATTAACGGATAACCAATTGAGAGCCCTCAACTTCCTGGGCGCATTCTCAAATCCGCTAAACGAAGCGCAAATAGATAATATGAACAAATGGCATCCACTTACTGATGCCTCTATAGATACTGCTGACAGACTGAGCATGTACTTAAACGTTAACTGCTCTTACTGTCATAGACCTAACGGTCAATTTGCCGGTTTGGACCTAAGATTTAATAGACCACTGGAATCGCTGGTAGATCTGGAAACTAAGTCTAACTCTTCTCCAGAAGGATCAGTAGTAATCATGGCCGGGCACCCAGATTCTTCCCAGATGTGGCTAAGAACAAATGCAATAGATGATAACCTCATGCCTCCCTTAGGGAGAAAACTAGTAGATGAGGACTTTGTAGATATGCTAGGTGCCTGGATACAAGGACTTGAAGATACTAACGGAGGCTTTGATCCTGGAGAAACCGGAGACCTCATCGCCTACTGGCCATTTGATGGAGGAGACAAATCAGATTTAGCTGGTGATTATCAGGATATCATTTCTTTCAACGGAATCGTAAAAAGAAATGCTGAAGGAAGACTGGAGAATGCTTTCATATCAGAAGGAGAGAATGCTTCATTTACTATTGAAGGATCTACTGAGGCCCCATTCAAAAATACCTCAGACTATAGTCTTTCCTTTTGGCTAAAGATTCTACCTAAAGATGCAAACGGAAGAAACGGAAGTTCCACCACCACTTTGCCATCAAACAACACTAATAATCAGGCGGCAAACCCCTCCTCATCTGGAAGTACATATTCTAGAAATGATGGAGGAAATACTGGGGTATGGAGACACATCGTTGTGAGGTCCGTGAGTAGTACCCTGGACTTTTATGAAGGTGGAAATACGGTTGGTTCTCCTGAAGACTGGGGTATACAGATCAATCAAAGTCAGAATGTTTTAAACTTCACCCTAAGTGGAAATTACGCTGGCTTCTATATTGATGAAATGAGGCTGTACAACTACAGAATCGGTACACAAAAGATACAGGAACTAACCGAAGGGAAAGGAGATCCAATTTTACCCTGTAATGTGGGAACACTTAGCCAGGAATTTTGGTATAACCTGAGCACTACTACAGATCTGGCCTCCATTCCATTGGATCAGACAGCTGATGAGATCAAAGAGATCACCACCTTTGCCTCTGGCCAAAACATAGGAGATGCATATGGGTCTAGAATTAGCGGATATCTCTGTCCGCCTGAGACCGGAGAATACACCTTCTGGATTGCCAGTAATGACAATGGTCAACTAAGCCTAAGCACGGATGAAAATCCTGAAAACAAGCAAGTAATTGCCTTCGTCAGTAGCTTCACAAAACCAGAAGAATGGGGTAAATTTCCTGAGCAGCAATCTAATCCGATTTACCTGGAAGAAGGAAAAAGGTACTATATAGAAGCTATGATGAAAGAAGGACTTGGATCTGACCACCTCTCAGTAGGATGGAAACGCCCAAGTGGGGCTGAGGAGCTACCCTTGTCAGCAGAGAATATGTCTCCTTACCATACCACCAGTGTAGCTGTTCAAAATCTACCTGGTGTGGATATGCTAACTCCTATAGATATTTCTCAGTGGAATGTGTATCCTAACCCTACGAATGGAAAACTGACCATTTCCATGTTGACAGATTTACAACAGAACGGTTCTCTCAGCTTAATGAACCTTCAAGGTCAGGAGATCATGAGCAAAACTGTTAGCGAAAGCACTACCCTAGATCTTTCAACCCTAAGTCCTGGTATCTATCTACTGGTACTGGAGAAAGGAGGAAGCCGTCAGGTACAGAAGATATTTAGACAGTAATCAACTTACCTCAATTGCAAAGGGGAAGCCATTTGGCCTCCCCTTTTTTGTATCTACTCTCTATGTAAATGCTCCATAATGGCCCTCTAAATTTTCCCATCATCCCGTTGGAATAAGGTGAGCATGGCCTACAGGGTCAAACGGGATCTAGCGAATAGCCTTGTTCGAAGCACTGGTCTACGCTATCTCCTTCACCTCACTCACCAGCTTCTGCAAACTATCCTTAGCATCTCCAAATAACATCCTATTCTTCTCATGGAAGAATAAAGGATTCTGAATCCCTGCATAACCTGGACTCATACTTCTCTTCAGCACGATGGTATTCTTAGCCTGGAGAACATCCAGAATAGGCATCCCATAAATGGGGCTTCCCGGATCATCCTTAGCTGATGGATTCACCACATCATTAGCCCCTACCACGATGACCACATCCGTGTTAGAAAGCTGGTTATTAGCATCATCCAGATCCAGCAGTTTTGGGTAAGGCACGTCAGCTTCCGCCAGGAGTACGTTCATATGCCCAGGCATCCTTCCTGCTACCGGGTGAATGGCGTAAGAAACATTTACCCCATTATCTTC
>JBCDBC010000158.1:0-8395 GCA_039184535.1 Bacteroidota bacterium
AATGAGTATGCAAGGGAAATAGTTCATTGAAAAACAGACTCCCTGATACATATATGAGAAGACCTAAAATGTACAGCACGTAATAATAGTAGCTCGTCTCTCTGGTAGAGAAGGCCATTAACAAAAAGTAGAATGCCTGTATCAGAATAATCCCAAAAAAGATCCCTCTTCCGAATCTCTTTTCTGCTCTTTCTTTAAGTACCCTTTGCTCGTTAAACATTCGCAGAACCAGTCCATTGGCTCTCGTTCCGGGCTTGCTGGCATCCATCCTGAAATACAGCTGTCTCTTGCTCTGTTTGGGGATGAATACCTTGAAGTAATTGCGAAAAGAGCTGATCTTTTTATCTTCAGGAAGCACCTTATCTCCTACAATCTGGTGATCAAAGTTACCTTCTGTAGTTTCTGCGTAGATATCCACTTTTGCCCAGGATATAACCGCATTATCCAGAGAAAGCATGATTTCTAAATCTTCTTCCTCATGTCCTCTAATTATGACTTTCCCCCAGAAAACATGGTCTGTATCCAAGCTATTCTTAAACAAGGTAGACCAAGGGTTATCCTCGTAAAGTTTGTTGGTCACAAAACTTATTAAACTATCTCTTTCCCGCTTTCTAATTTCATCGAAGGTCAGCAGTGCCGTAGAGTCTTCATAGTAGCTAAGGTAATCACTAACATTCTTGCTGTAATAGCTATTCTCCCGTTTAGGAATTTCCTTCAATTGAAGGCCGGTCAGAGCGGCCAACTTAAACTTAAGGTCATTTACGGAGTCCCTGACTTCACTTTCTTTTTCATACTGGCTTAATACTCCGAGGCCTTGCATCCACAAGGCAGTATCTCTAAGCTTTTCAGCTTCATCTACAGCCCATCTTGCCAATTTTACTCCTTTTTCTCTGCTAATTCTAAGCTCTTTGGAAGCTTTGTCTTCATTACTTATCAGCTTATTTACTTTCTGCAAGCTGTCTTTTACTTCCTCATATGTGTAGATTGATACCTGTACACTATCATTTGTGATAGAATCTGCGGCTACTTCTTGTGCCCATAGACCTATATACGAGGACCAAAAGCATATAATAGACAACAGCAGAAAATACCGTTTTATCGTGCGGAGTAAGTCTTTGGGCATGGTGGAATATAATACTAAATACAGAGCCTGTCCTAAAAATTAAGTAATTCCTCGCTTATTTGTTTGACATCATGATTACTCCGTCCCAGCTATCGGGAACACCCTCCAGGATATGGCGGGTGCTGTTTTCTTTATACCACTGGGCAGCTTTATCCTGCGGGAAGATAGCTAAAACCTGATCAAACAACCTGGCAGACTTTACAAAGGACTTCTCGTAATAGGCTTCCATACCGTCCTTAAATGCCTCTAAGGAAGATAGTTTTCTTTGGATAATAGCTGGCTTATCCCCATCAAAAAAATCATACACACCTATGGGTTCCTTTCTCCCTTTTACCTGTACCTTCCCCAAGTAACGATAGTGAAATTTATCAGGATCCTGGATTCTCTTCAGGGTAGGCGCACTAGTGATGATGGAGGCACCATAGTACTTAGTCAGCCCTTCCATACGAGAAGCGATATTCACCGTGTCTGCGACCACATTTGCTTCCATTCTCAACACATCCCCTATCACCCCTAGCATAAGAGGTCCACAGTGCACCCCAATCCCAATTTTGATAGGGGTTCTTCTTTTAGTGTTCCTTTCCTTATTATATTTTCTCAAGGTAATATGAATAGCTATGGCAGCAGAAATAGCATCCTCAGGTTGTTGAAGGAAGAGGGACATAATCCCATCACCGTAATACTGATTCACAAAACCTTGATGTTTCTTAATCAAGGGACCTACCCTACCAAAATAGGAGTTCAGAAAATTGAAGTTTTCCCTAGGCGTCATTTGCTCCGAAATACTGGTGTAGGACCTGATATCTGAGAAAAAGACTGTTACCTCTTTCTCTACCTGATCTCCCAGTTTCACTTCAGTAATGTTGTCATGGCCAAGGACCTTGATAAACTCGTGAGGTACAAATCTCCCAAAGGCAGCATTCACCTTGGTTAATTCTTCATTCAATGCCTCCTGAGCTTGTCTCTTCTCTTGTTCTGCTATGAATTTTTCTTTCTCTGTCCTCCTCAACCTGGAACCAAGTCCCAAGGAGAAAAAGATGATTTCTACCACCAGAGAGGTAAAGAATAGGTAGTAAGGATAGGAAAGGGAGAAAAAATTCCCGATCACTGCCAGGGGTAAACCTATGACGAATACAGCTGCTGAACCTGCCAGGAAGTAGTTTACTGTTACCCGATTTCTATTTAGGAGAGCAGGGGTGATCATTAATACGATCAACAAATCTGCTAACAACATCCCAAATTCAATAGCCCCAAATATTCTCAGCTGGAATGTAAAGAAGATGCCTAGTTGGATAAACAGGATAAGAACTGCCTTCAGAATCAGGTATCTTATGATCCATTTATCCCAGACGGGGAGGATCTTTTTTGTATTTAGAAAGGCTCGACCAAAGAGGAAGTAACAAACATTCAATGCACCAAATGCCAGGAAAGGGAGCTGCATATGAAGTATAGGGTCTCCAAATGGAGGAGTTTGATAAGGACCTACTGTATAAAGCACCAAGACTGCCACACAAAGTAGGTACATAGAATAGTACAGGTAGGCTCTCTGAGAGATGGTAAAAAAGAGGATGAGGTTATACAGAAACATGATGAAGAAAATCCCCAGGAAGAAAATGCTGACCATTTCCTGGTTTTCAGGCATAGCCCTGTACCACATCTCCTGCTCATAGAGTTTGATATTAATCTTTGGTGGCGATCCGTCTATTTCTGAAAGCCTTACATACAGGGTTAAACTGTCCTTTGCCTCTAAATGGAGGTCTACGCTCGTTTGGTGAAACTCACTTTCTGGTTTATCCTTTTTAGGCCTGTAAAACCCACTTTTCTTACTAACCAACTGACCATTCTGGTACAGAAAGTAAAAATCAGCCAATCCAGTGACGGCTGATTGCAGCTTCCATTCGCTGGGATAGCTAAGGCTGGAAATGATATCCATCTTCACCCAGTAAGCGGTTCTGGAATCCAGCTTATCAGGTAGTGAGGAGATGGGTTGAAAAGATACTTTCTGTACCTCTGAGATGGATAGCTCAGATTCTTCCGCATGCCAACTCACATATTTATTCAAAGGATACGCAGAACGCAGTGGTTCTGTAAGGATAAAGGGAGAAGAGTCTGACTGTCCCTGAGAGAATAGAAAAAGAGGGGCATAAAAGAATGTAACCCAGGCGGCCTGAATAATCATGCGGTACATTCCTACAGGCCACTTCATTTGGATCATTCTTAAGGGGGAAAGAAATAAGTCCTGGAACTCGCAGCAGGCTGCCAGTCCCAGGACTTTTACTGTATGATTACAATCCTTGTCTTAAGATAATAGACAGGTAGAAACAGTCTTTGATCGCATCAACATCAGACTTGGGTATCTCTGCGTCACTGTATGACTTAGCACCCACAAACCTAACGTTAACCGCCTGATCTTCTGTGGTTTGAGCTACGGCCTGGAAAATTCCATTATCCGCGTAGTTAGAGTATCTGATGGTCTCATATACTCTGTCTCCATCTTCCGTAGTCTGATTATCATCTTCGGAAGTTTTCACCTCACCAGAAGTGATTTTGGTTTCTCCTATAGTAGCTATGATTTTGGAATGCTTAATTCCTTTGTTGGCATAAAAGTTAGACGTAAGAATGAAGTATCCTGTAGCCATTACGTCAGCTGTCAGGGTCCTTCTTTTTGGAGAGGCTTGATTCCAGTGTTTGTGGTAATACCAACCAGTCTCCTCATCAAAGATAAATTTGTCTTTCAGGGCTAGTATATCTTCCTCGGTAAAGCTTAGGTCGCCTTCTTCAGCTGATTCTGTTTCGGCTTCAGCTTCTGCAGGAGCAGATCCACCTCCACAAGCAGTAAATGATAGGAAGAGTATCATGCTTAGCATGAACATCCATCCTCTCATTACAGAGTTGAGTGATAAATTAACATTTTTCATATAGCGGTGTAGTTGTTTAGGAATATAATATCGGCTTCAATTACCGAAAACCATGTGGGAATTTCAACCAATAGCCCTTTTAACTTAAAAGCTTTGCTTATTCTTAAAGGCCCACTGATAAGGCAGATTCCCACTCTTTTTTTCCCTGTAAAGAAGAAGGTGCTATAATGTCCGAGGGATTTCCATAGTTCTCAACTAAGGGTTTACTAAGCCACAAAGTATCAGCCCATACGCCCATTTTATAGCCTACATTCTTATACCTTCCTATTTCCTGGAATCCGTACTTCTTATGGAAGCGTTCACTGGGATCATTGGGCATGGTGATCCCTGCAAAGGCAGTATAAAAGCCCTGCAATCGTAGGCAGGCAAAAAGAGAATCATACAAGGCTACAGCCAGTCCCTTCCCTCTGAAATTTTCGTGCAGATAAACAGAAACCTCAGTGGACCACTGATAAGCATGCCTTTTCCGATGAAGGCCTGCATAGGCATATCCAGCTACCTGCCCATCCACCTTATACACCAACCAAGGATGTGTTTTTTGGGTATCCGCCATTCTTTGCTGGAAATCTGCAAGGGAAGGGACTTCTGACTCAAAGGAAGTTCTGCTGTGGAGAATAAAAGGGGCATAAATATCCAGTATGCGCTGGGCATCATCCATAGATGCATCACGTATGGTGTTCATGTATATGTGAAATTAAAGGACTTTTTCCATGACTATTTCCGGTTTCAACAACTCCCGAAAACCAAACTTCTGGTACAATCCATGTGCATCATTAGTCAGCAGCATCCATCTTCCTACTTTTTCCAACTCGGGATGTTCCAGAATACACCTAATCAGCCACTTCCCTACCCCATTACCCTGTTCTGATTCCTCAATGTATACATCCGCTACATAGGCAAAGCGGGTAAAATCAGATATCACACGAGTATATCCCACCTGTATATTCTCCTTGTAAAGCCCAAAGGGTAAAGAATACTTGGCAGCTCGGTATACATTTTCCATGCTGATTCCGGGAGACCAGTAAGACTGAGTCAAATAAGCATGGATTCGGTCAAACTGAAGTTGGCTGAAATCAGTCGAGAGTTCATATCCTTCCCAACTGCAAGTGTATGGCTCCATATAAGAAGATTACTCAAGAAGCTAAAGAAGCCTCAACTTCTTTGATTTTTGGGTGCATGACTTTGAACCAAAGCGGGGGAACTAATGAAAGCAACATCATACCCGGATAACCTGTAGGCATTTGAGGGGTATCATCAAAGTGCCTGAGAATTTGATATTTCCTGCTGGCTACGTAGTGATGGTCTGAATGTCTGGACAATTCAAAAAGCAGTAGCCTCCCAATCACATGATTTGAATTCCAGGAATGATGAGGCATGGTCCGTTCGTATTGGTCATTTGCCTTTTTCTTTCTACTTAACCCATAATGCTCAATGTAGTTAACCGTCTCAAGTAACAAGATGCCTATGAGGGCAGTATTCAGAAAGATTAGCATGGTCTTAAGTCCGAAGACAAAAAAGATAAGGGCCAGAAAACCCAACTGAAATAGCTGATAACGGATCATTTCATTATGCAGGGAGAAAAATGGGAGCTTTTTCCTTTTGAGTCTTTGCGCCTCCAATTTCCAGGCTGAGCGATAACTGTCTATGATGGTCCTGAACCAAAAGGTGTATACCAATTCTCCATATCTGGCGGATGCAGGATCTTCTGGTGTAGAGACATTTTTATGGTGCCCTCTATTGTGCTCAATAAAAAAGTGCATATACATGGAAGACAGAAGGGCCAGTTTAGCTAACACAAGTTCGTAGGATTTTCTTCTATGCCCAAGCTCATGTCCTACATTTATGCCATAAACCCCGCACATAATACCCATAGCTGAAATCAAGCCAGCTAGCTCATACAATTCCAGAGGGGCATAGGTTACTATCCAGAGAAAGTACCCCAGGAACATGTACTGTAAGGGCACCATAAGGTATACCATCCAGTCATACACTGGGTCATCCATGATCAGGGCTTCTTCCGCCTTACTCATGTTTCTGCTATCAGCAGGAATGAACAGCTCCGCCAGAGGAATCACTACGTAGGCGTAGACAAAAGGAAGCCATGAATACAGGCCTTTCAGTTGGAAAGCCAACAAAACCATTAGCGGGAAGCTAAGCGTAAATAAGTACTTCCAGGGACGGAATACAGTCATAGTGTTTGTAGCGTTATATAGAAAACTAAGAATTTCTCCTAATAGAAACAATGCAAGCATTCTTATCAGGAGTTAGATTTTCAGGATATTCCTTCTAACTTCCCAGCATGACTTTTGACGAGTTTACTCAGAGCATATCTCAAGATTCACCACCTGCGAATCTAAGTCTGGCCCTACAAGCCCTTTGGTATGCCTATAAGGGAGACTGGGACAAGGCTCATGACCTGGCAGATAGTAGAGATGAGAATGGGGGTGCCTGGGTACATGCTTACCTACATAGAGAAGAAGGAGATCAGTGGAATGCAGAATACTGGTACAGAAGAGCCAGAAAACCTGTTTTCAAGGGAAGCCTGGAAGAGGAATGGGCGTATATCACAAAAGCATTGATAAGTTTAAGTTAAAAATCAAATTTAAGTTTAAGCCTAAGATTAAGTTTAACACAACTCCAGATTCAAATTCTCCCATCCATAATTCACTTATTCAACATTCAGGTTTTCAACCATTCATCACTCAAAATTCTTTCATTCAAAACTCACTCATTCAACATTCAGTCATTCAAAATTCACTCACTCAAAATTCTCTCATTAACCCACTCTCATGCCCAAAACCTTTAAAGCCCTTGTGTTAGACGCAGATGGTGTATTCGTGCATAGTAGTTTCCGATTTGGGAAGATGCTGATAGAGGAAAGAGGCTTTTCTCGAGAAGGTATGTCAGAATTTTGGTCGGGCCCTTTCCGTAAGTGTATGGATGGTACGCTAGACTTGAAAGAAGTACTGGTCCCCTACCTAAATGAATGGGGATGGAATGAGGGAGCGGATGCTTTCATAGACCAATAGTATGAGATGGAAGCCAATATAGATGAACAAATGGTGGGCTTCCTGGAACAAACAGCAGCTAAAGGAATCCCCTGCTATATGGCTTCCAATCAGGAAAAGTATAGAGCCGCCTATTTCAGGGAGCATTTTTCCTTTCTCACACATTTCAAAAAAGTCTTTTTCTCCAGTGAATTGGGACATGCAAAGCCTGCTATTATTTATTACCACATGATTACTGAAGATCTGGGCCTGGAAAGAAAGGATATCCTATTCTGGGATGATACAGCCCGGCACGTAGAAGCAGCCAGAAAGTACGGTTGGCAGGCGAATAAATACACCTCATTTGAGCCATTCTCACAGGCTATGGAAGAATATACCTATAGCGGTATTGCATAAGTGAAGGCTTTTGTGTCATTTTGCCCCTTCATTTAGGAAACCGTTATGAGTCAAATTGCAGCCAAACAGGCCTTTCTTAATAACCAATCTCTCTTACAGGATTTCATCGCTGATGAGAGAAACTTTCTGAAGATAGCGGAAGCTGCCAAGCTGGTCAGTGAAGCCTTTCTTACTGGAAGTAAAGTTCTCTCATGTGGCAATGGGGGCTCAGCCTGTGATGCCATGCATTTTGCTCAGGAGTTTACCGGCAGATTCAGGGGTGATAGAAAAGCCTTACCCGTTATCTGCATCAGTGATCCTACCCACATCACCTGTGTGGGAAATGATTATGGCTTTGACCATATATTCTCAAGGGGGGTAGAAGCTTATGGTCAGAAAGGAGATATTCTCATCGCCCTTTCTACCAGTGGAAATTCAGCCAATATCATCAAAGCGGCAGAAGCGGCTCAGGAAAGAGATATGAAAATTTTCACCTTACTAGGTAAATCTGGGGGCAAGCTGAAAGGAGAAGGAGATATAGAACGGATTATTCCCGGCACCACCTCTGACCGTATCCAGGAGATACATATGATCATCTTGCATACCATCATAGAAATGGTGGAACGGGAATTATTTCCAGAGAATTATTCTGCCTAAGCCTCTTACAATGCTATGGGCATAGCTGTAAGCGTCATGGTAGTAGTATAGGTCCCGGGAGCTATATTCTGATCTAGCAATGGAGGCAATCCTATTTTAGAGGTATGGGTTGTGTACCCCAGCCGCCACCAAATCTTAAATTGGTTTTCCTCATAAGAGCCTGCATTCCCTTCTGGACCAGATTCAAGAATTTTCACCTCAGCTTGCTCTGCGTAGAAGCCTGCAGAGTGTAATCTACCATTGGTAGTTCCCCCCGCCCTTATGTCCTGCTGAGGAGTACCGAAATCCCATTTTGTTCCTTTTTCACTCGCTCT
>JBCDBC010000159.1:0-8368 GCA_039184535.1 Bacteroidota bacterium
CTATTTTTCACATACCTGATAAGTAACTCCTTACCGTAATCATGATCCAACTCCTCTTTCAGGTCTGAAGATGGAGAATCATCTTCTGGTTCCCCTAGTAATTCTTCCAAGGCTTTAAATTCCACACTATTCTTCTTTACCAGCCTTCCTACACTATGTTCAAATCCTATAATGAGGACTTTGATATTCCTTGACTTAACTCGCTGTATGAGGGGAATGAAATCTGAATCGCCCGATCCGATGATAAGCGTATTAATGGAAGGGAAAAGTTCCAAATGCTCCATGACATCTACTGCCAGCCTTACGTCTGATCCGTTTTTTCCTTGTAGATTAGTTTCAGGTAGGTGAATAAGCTCAAAGCCCTGTTCCATCATGAGACCCTGGTACTGGGAAAAAATTTCTTTTGACCAATCAGCATAAGCTTTCTTCACACATACTACACCCTTGGAAGAAGCGAAATCTATAATTGGCTCAATATTCAATGGCTTGTCCTGGGAGGGATAAACAGTCTCCGCAGATATAGCAAGGTTCTCAAAGTCAAGATAAATGGCGACATTATTCGCGTCCATTTGGGCAATTACAGCTTAAAGTTGATAGCGACGAACACATTCACGACTCAATCAGGGATGTCATGAACCCACATTCACGGGCAGCTTGAGTATGGACTTTAATGTATTAAGAACGTAATCAATTTCTTCTATTGTATTTTCTGAACCAAATGAAAAACGGACAGAATTTTTCGTGATGTCAGAACTACGTCCAAGAGAAGCCAAAACGTGAGAACCTGTCACTGCACCAGAGTTACAGGCAGAGCCGCCAGAAGCAGAAACACCTGCTATATCAAGCTGAAATAGTAACATAAGATCGTCTGCGGAAGGGAAACCTACATTCAGTAGATTGGGGAGAGAAAATTCTTCTCTTGGGTCTCCATTAAAAACTACATTAGGGAATTCAGAAGATAGTCTTTCTTTCATGTATGTTCTGAGGCGAGTTAAATGTGCCTTCTTTTCCTTTAAATGGCCAATACTTTTTTCGAATGCAAAGGCCATACCCACGATAGAAGCCACATTTTCTGTACCTGCACGCATATTTCTTTCCTGACTACCTCCACATAATAGAGGCGCCATCTGGCTTCCTTTCTGCATATACAGGAAGCCTACTCCTTTGGGCCCATTAAACTTATGAGCAGAAGCTGTCGCAAAATGAACTGGTAGTTCGGCCAGATTCATTTCTACCTTACCCATGGTCTGAACCGTATCAGAAAGGAAAAGGGCATCATATTTTTGACAAATTTCTCCAATAGCTTTCAGGTCATACAGCGTCCCAATTTCATTATTTCCATGCATGAGAGCCACAAGGGTAGAGGGAGACTTAGCCAGGTCAGCTTCAAGGGCTTCCAGGGAAATGTGCCCCAGCTCATCTACCTCAAGGTAAGTAGCTGTGATGGTTCCCTCTTTTTCCAGACACTCTACCGTATGGGTTACAGCATGATGCTCTATAGGGGAGGTGATAATGTGCTTAACTCCCTGAGCTACCGCACCTCTGATGGCCGTATTATCAGCTTCAGTCCCTCCACTAGTAAAGAAGACTTCTGACGGACTTACCCCGAGGGTAGTGGCAATGGACCTTCGGGATTGTTCAATCACCGTCCTTAAGGCTCTTCCATGAGCATGTGTAGAGGAAGGGTTACCATAATGCTGGGTGAGGTAGGGGACCATTTTATCTAATACCTCCTTATCCATTGGGCTTGAGGCTGCGTGATCCAGGTAAATGTGCCTGCTTTCCATAGAATAGTTCTTCTGTAACAATTAGCTAACGAAGATAAGTTGAGTCTTTTGTGAAACAAAATATACGACTTTCCAGAGTGGAAAATTTAGTTCTGGACTGGGAGAATCCGCTGTTCGAAAGGAATATTGAGGGCACACTTGAAGTGCCCTTCAGGGCAAGCTTTCTTTCCGTGAAGTCCGCAGGGACGGCAGGATAGTTCCTCACGGGTTTCCACCACATATGATCTGTCAGCCAAAGGCCCAAAGCCGAAAGCTGGAATGGTGGAGCAAAAGAAAGCTGTGGTGGGAGCATTCACAGATGACGCCATATGCATGGGGGCGGAGTCATTTACATAGGTCATCTGGGCACCGGAGATCAACTGAGCAGAGTCTATTAGGCTAAGCTTTCCGGCCAGGTTCACCACATCCGTATGCTTGGCTGCTTCTTTAATAGCTTCACAGTCCTCGGCATCAGAGGGTGCTCCTAGTAGATAAATACGGATCCCTTTCGGGATAAGAGAGATGAGCTCCTGCCACTTCTGAGGAGGCATTTGCTTAGTAAACCATACAGAAGTAGGCGCCATACACACATAAGGTACTTTCTGATATGCTTTAACTTTTTCTTCGCTACTCTTGGGAGGATACAGGGTTGGTCTCTGAAAAGACTCATCTGTCAAGGAAGATATGAGGGATAGATTTCTCGCTACTTCATGTTTGCCATTTCCAATTTCATGAGGGACTACCTTGGTAAAAGAGAATGATAGCGGATTTTTGTTAAATCCTATGATATTCCTGGCTTTGGATAAGGCAGACAGTAGGCCTGTGGAAAAAAAACGTTGAACATTGATCAGATAATCATACCGTTCACCTCTGATGGTTTGGAGCATTCTCCACCAATTTTTGTACTTATCTGATTTTTTATCCCAGATAAGCACCTGCCGTAAATGGGGATGTTCTTGCAAAAGCGCTTCATTCCCTTTCCTTACCAGGATATCTATGGCATAGTCAGGGAAAAACCTGGCTAATTTCTCTATAAGAGGAGTGGCCAAAATCAGATCCCCAATAAAGGCAGTTTGAATGATGAGAATAGCTTTTTGCTTATCCATTCCTCAAATTAACGAAGAAGCCAGCTTAGAATGCCAATTCTCCCCAAATAGAATCTTTCTGAAAACCTGAGAATAGCTGAAAGTTGCATACAAAATGAGATTCTACGTTATTAGTATAGAGAACTACAAACCATATGGAAATACCCGAAAAACTCTTAAAAGCCTTTGAAGAGTCTCTGACGCGTGTGCGGACACTTCCTAAAAGACCTTCCAACGAAATGCTACTCAAGCTATATGGATTAAATAAGCAAGCCACACGTGGAGACGTAGGCATAGAAAAGCCCGGTGTATTTGATGTAGTGGGACAGGCTAAGTACAATGCATGGGAAGAACTAAAAGGGATCCCCAAAGAGGTGGCTATGAAGGAATACATAAAACTGGTAGATCAACTATTTGTGGACTTGTCAGAATAGAAAAAGCCCTCCTTAGAAATAAAGGAGGACCACACACAAACAAAAACACAACCCAAATTAACCTAAACCTACTATCTCTTATATTCTTTGATCGTTTCCTAGTTTCATTAATCAAATATCTCTACTCCCCCCAAGAATAAGAACTCATAGGAAACAGATACTCCACATGTGTAATAATCCTCCAAGAGATTTTCTCCCTAAAATGTCAGGCATGTAGGAAAAGCTACAATCGAACTAAGCTAGATATTGAGGTAATAGATTGGTTATCAAATGTTTATTTATGTGTGTATGGGCATAAATAAGTAGAAATCATGGGTGAGAAAGAAAATCTTCCTGCTAAAAAAATAGCTATTGGGTAGGCCTATTAAAGGTAAGTGTACGAAAAGTTATAGTTATAATTTTCTGTTATTTTGAAAATGAGAGAATTTTATAACACAATTTATACGAAATATTGTAAATAAATTAATATGGATAAGGTAGACTCTCGGAATTGGAAATGGATGGCTCCACTAGGCTTAAGCCTGATAGGATTAGGTCTTAGCATAACAGGAGAGGGGATCATCCTAAAAATGGAAGAGGTTCACTGGCTGACCTGGGGGGCGTGGGGAACAGTAGGGTTAATCTGTACCAATTCAGGTATTTCTGTTTTTGGAGATGCTGTAAAAAGAAGATTTTGGTTTGAGTGGCATGAAAAACAACAAGAAATTGACCAGAAAGTAGACAATTGAGGGATTCCTGCTAATTTTAGCCCTATGGGCACAACAAGTAATTTTTCCGAACAAATAAGTTCCCTTAAGGAGTCAGCTACTCTGGCACTGGCACAGCGTGTAAGAGAGTTAAAGGCTGAAGGAAGGGATGTTATAGGACTTACCCTGGGAGAGCCAGACTTTGACACACCTCAGCATATTAAGGATGCTGCTGCGAAGGCACTGGCAGATGGACATACCTCTTATCCACCTGTAGCCGGTATTCCAGAGTTAAGGAAGGCCATAGCTGACAAGCTGGTTCGGGAAAATTCACTAGACGTTGACCCGAGTCAGATCGTAGTTTCTACCGGGGCCAAACAGACCTTGTACAACGTGATTAGCAGTTTGCTAAACCCCGGGGATGAAGTTATTCTTCCTGCACCTTATTGGGTAACCTACAGAGCCCAACTGGAACTGTCCCAAGCCAATATCAAAGAAATTCCTACTGGAATAGAAGAGAAATTCAAACTATCTCCAGCAGCCCTGAAAGCCGAACTTACCCAAGCTACTAAATTGCTGATTCTCACTACGCCTTCTAATCCTTCCGGTAGCATGTACTCTCCTGAAGAATTAGCCGATTTAGTGGAGGTCATAGAGAAGTATCCCAAACTGTATGTGATAGCTGATGAGATTTATGAGCACATTGTTTATGACCTTAAGCATGTGAGCATAGCTTCCTTCACTTCTATTAAGGACAGAGTAATCACTGTAAACGGATTTGCCAAGGGGTTTGCCATGACAGGTTGGCGCCTGGGCTATATGGCTGCCAACCCAGAAATCGTAAAGCTATGTATTAAGCTACAAGGACAGGTTACCTCCGGTGCTAACAACTTTGCCCAGTGGGGTGGGGTAGCTGCACTGACCTCTGATTTGACACCTACCTTTGCGATGAGAGACTCCTTCAGGTCCAGAAGAGATGATCTGTACCATAAATTGAAAGCCATCCCTAATTTGGATGTATTGCTTCCTGATGGGGCTTTCTACTTTTATCCAGATATGGCAGCTTACCTGAATACAATTTCTCCTAAAGGCATGCAGGTAAAGACCATAGGAGAGTTATGTCTTTACTTGATAGAAGAAGGAGGCGTAGTAGTAGTCCCAGGTTCCGCTTTTGGGACGGAGACTCATGTGAGAATATCCTATGCGTATGCGGTAAATATGCTGAACAAAGCCGTAGATAGACTAGGAAATGCCCTAACAGCTTTAACACCTTTGTAAATGCAACTGGATGTAGCCGCTTTTCAACGAGCCTGTGAAAAGCTGAAGATATTAGTTATAGGAGATTTAATGGTAGACCGGTACCTATGGGGATCTGTAGAGAGGATTTCTCCTGAGGCTCCAGTGCCTGTAGTGGACATCAGCAAGGAAGAGAATCGCCTGGGAGGAGCGGCTAATGTAGCCCTGAACATACAGGCTATGGGTGCTCAACCTGTGCTTTGTGGAGTAGTAGGAAAGGATAAGGATGGAGAGACACTCAAGGATCTTGCCGCAAAACGACAGTTTCAAACGGATCTAATATTTTCTACTTCGGAGCGAAGAACTACCGTCAAGGTAAGAGTCATAGGTAATCAACAGCAGATTCTACGTGTAGACAAGGAAGATAGATATGGTCTTTCTCAATCAGAAATAGAGACCATTCTCTTGGCCTTATTAGCGAAGGTTCCTGATTTTGATGCCATCGTATTTGAAGACTATGATAAGAGCATGCTGAGTGCTGAGCTGATCAGGGAAGTGATAGCAGTAGCCCAGAAACATAATATACCCACCTTGGTAGATCCAAAATTCAAGCAGTTTTGGGATTATGCTGGAGTTACAGTCTTCAAGCCTAATATGAAGGAACTCAATGAAGGCCTGGGCTTACGCTTGAATAAGCAAGATCTGGAAGGTATTACTACTGCCACCAAAAGGCTACGTGAAAAAATGCCCCACGCTCAAACCCTTATTACCCTTTCTGAGAATGGAATGCTACTGGTAGATGAAGCCTATCAGGCTTATCATTTTCCAGCCCACTACCGCAACATTACTGATGTCTCAGGTGCAGGGGACACCGTCATTGGGGTAACTGCCACCGCCATGGCGGCAGGTGTGCCCCTCCCCCAGGCAGTAGCCATGGCCAATCTTGCTGGAGGTCTGGTATGCGAGGAGGTGGGGGTAGTACCTGTGGATAGGGAGCGTTTGACGAAAGAATTGAGGAGGATATCCTAGAGATTTTTCTTGACAACTATCTCAAATCACAAGTTCCTTCTTGAACTAAGCTGTTAAATAAAGCCTAATGGCTTGGAATAGTCATATATAAATTGCTTCATGCGTCCAAGAACTATCTGGGGGACTAAACTACATACGGATCATTTGGAGTCTTTAGAATCTTTTGGGGACTTGAGAATGGATGTGGGTTGTGCAGTCAACTTAGGTTTCCAAATTGTGATTAGCACACCACAAGGTGTATAATCATCCCTATTTATAACTTCCAAACATGATTCGTTACAAGTTTTCTCGAACACTTAACAGCGAATTCGCTGCTGTTTTAAGACAAAGAGTAAGAGCCTACTTCAAGGATAACAATCTCAGCCAGAAAGGAAATCAGGACATGTACCTGAAAACGGTAGTAGCTCTTTCCTTTTACTTCCTGCCTTTTCTCGTCATATTATTCTCTGGAATCACCTATCTCCCAGTATTATTTCTACTTTGGATGTGTATGGGCTTCGGAAAAGCGGTGATGGGTACTTCAGTCATGCATGATGTGTTACATGGTTCCTATTCTTCTAGTAAAAGACTCAACTGGTTTATGCACCTGACTCCCCTGGTTATAGGTGCATATCCCCGAACCTGGAAACTTCAACATAATGTGCTCCACCACACCTACACCAATATTGAACATAATGATGAGGACCTCACGCCCATAGGTGTGTTACGATTCTCTCCTAATCAGGACTTAAAGTGGTTTCACAAGTACCAGCATCTCTATGCTACTTTCTTTTACTGCATAATGACCCTGATATGGGCCACAGCGAAAGACTTTGTGAGAATCACCAAGTATAGAAATATGGGCCTTCTTAAATCTGATAGGGAGTTTGTGAAAAATATAGGATTGATCATTTTCAGTAAGACCTTCTATTTCTCCCTGATACTCGGTTTACCTATTATGCTACTTCCTATTCCAACCTGGCAGATTTTGCTGATGTTTCTGTGCATGCATTTGGTAGCAGGATTTGTCTTGAGTATGGTATTTCAGTTGGCCCATATCATGCCTGATATTCATTTTCTGGAACAGGAGGAACAGGATATAGAACAGAATTGGCTAGTGCACCAGTTAGAAACTACCTCTAACTATGCCATGAAGAATAAATTTATCACCTGGATTTTTGGAGGACTCAATCATCAGGTGGAGCATCACCTCTTCCCTAATGTTTGTCATGTACACTATCCTCAGATTTCCAGGATTGTCCAAAAGACTACCAAAGAGTTTGGGCTTCCCTATCATAAGCAGAGGTACTTTGGAGTAGCTATTGTAGAGCACTATAAGATGCTGAAGGCCTTAGGAAGTGGACAAGTTAAGTCGTCTAAGGTGCTGGTATAACTAATAAGAAAGCCCATAGATTCGCTGACTTCATCAATGAATCTATGGGTTTGGCTAATACTTATACCTATAACCAAAAGGATGATTACATTTCTTGCTGGTAAAGGGCTATTAGCTCTTTGTAAAGAGTCTTAAGTTTTGGGTCTACTTTTTTACCCTCATTACCCCAAATCATCCTATAAGTTTCCTTCTCTACCTCAACTTCCATGAATTGGTACATATTTCCAGCTTGCTGGGTTTTTAGGATAGTGGGAGAAAGTCCTTTTACTTGTTTGAAGATTGCCTGACATCTTTCTACAGGTACTGTACGAACCAACTCATATTCTTCAGTTCCCACTTTCTTAAATAGATACCCCTTTTTAATGAGTGCGTAGGTGGTTTCCTTACCTGAAAATCCTCCTCCTTCCCCAAACAGAATAACAGGCTTTTTGTAAACTTCCGGATCATAATGGGTGAGTTTGCAGGTCATTCCCATGAATGAAAATAGGCCTATGAGCAGAAAGATGGTGCTAAGTCGAAAATTCATAAGAGGGGGTAAAGAGTGAAGTTCAAGATAATTCTCTGGAAGTAGAAAAATCAAGTATCTGTAAGAATTCACCTTATAGATGGCAAAAATGGAAGATAGATCTATCACTAAATCTGTGATTTTATTCAAAAACTCGTAATTATTTGAAGTGCTATGTGTCCACTTAAATGAAATTCTCTCTTATTTCGACGAATGAAGAAGGAATCCGTAGTTGTCAGGCTAAGTATTTGGCTC
>JBCDBC010000160.1:0-8321 GCA_039184535.1 Bacteroidota bacterium
CTTATTTATGACTAATAAATACCATATAAAAGCCCCATCTTTATGGTATGAACCTACAAACGTACATAGATAAGGGAATTACCTACCGGGCTTACAGAGAATGGGTGGACAAATTAAAGGAGGAAGGAAAAACTTCCGGGCCGGAGCAGAAGGAGGATTTGATCTACTTTACCGGCCTGAATGCTCAACGCATGAAAAGGCTGGATAAAACCTTCCGCCTCCTTCCAGATATTCTCCCTACCTTAAGAGGACTCGAGAAATCATACATCTGGCTAGTCATGACAGAATCCTGGTGTGGGGATGCTGCCCAGTCTCTTCCCATCCTTAATTCTCTAGCCCTACAAACAGAAAACATTAAGATGCTAACCGTTCTGAGAGACGAAAACCCAGAACTCATGAATGCCTTTCTCACCAATGGAACTCGCTCCATCCCTAAGCTTATCATCATAGAGGAAGAAAGCGGGAAAGTGGTAGGTACCTGGGGTCCAAGGCCAGTTGATGCCCAGGAAATGGTGGCTGAATATAAGGCAGATCCGGGTGATGAGTCCTATGTAGACTTTCAGGCCAGGCTCCAGATTTGGTACACGAAGGATAAAGGAGCCCACACGGTATCCGAACTGAAAGAGGTCCTGGACAGCCTGGAATAGCACAGGGGGTGATTTTTTCCCTACTTTGGCACGATGTTTCGGCTATTGGCACTAACCCGACTAAGCTAATATTCGTATATTCAAGCTCTTATCAATGGATTATGTATACACCTGAGTTAGTAGAAGAAGAACGCCGAATCCAACGTAGCAGCGCCATCATGACCATCATCCTCATGATTATGGCACTGGTGGGGTCATTTGTATGGTGGGTTACTAGGGACAGAGTTCCCCCTCCGGGTGAGGAATACGAAGTTATTGGTGCCATAGACTTCGGGGATATGAAGGTGGGGAGTAAGAAGGTAAACTCCTTTGAGCGTGCGGTAGAAAAGCCCTCAGAGACACCTCCTCAACCCGCTAAGCCTAAGCCTACTCCGGTGGTGGAAGAAACTGATCCCGCGCCTGAACCTACTATTACTCAGGAGGCAGAATCTCCCATTACACAACCCAAACCTACTCCTACGCCAAAGAAGGAGGTTACCCCTACTAAACCGAAGCCCACACCTACCCCGCAAAAACCTCAGCCGGTAGAAGAGACTGAGACAGAAACAACAAAACCGGCCCCTCCGGTAGAAAAGCCTAAGCGTAGACCCCTAACTGATGACCTTGGTGGGTCTAATCAGGGAGATGGGGATGACGTAGGAAACCAGGGGGCACCTAATATAAAAGTACTTGATCCTACTGGTCTGTATTCATTTGGTTCAGGTGTTGGAGGAGGCGCCAGTAACAGAGCACCCTTAAGCCTACCACCGCCAGCCTATACAGCCCAGGAAGAGGGTAGATTAACTTTTAAGTTTATCCTTAAGCCTGACGGTACAGTAGGATCAGTAAATACTGTGGGAGTAGTAGGACCTAACCAGCAAAGTATCAGACGAGCTGGCATCAACGCCATTAAGAGATGGCGCTTTAGTCGTCTGAAAAGTAACCAACCTCAGACAAATCAGCAGTTAACAGTAACCATTACCTTTAAGTTGAGAGGGTAATCTGAATAACATATATCTTACAAAGAATAGCTCCCAGTTTAAACCTAGAGCTATTCTTTTTTTAAGGGAAATGTAACTGATAAGGTCATTGTACTTAGAGAACCTTTTTCTCCAAACTGTTTATAAACCCTTCAGTCACGGAAATAAAAAAAGCCATGAGGGGTTCTCATGGCTTAGGTATATTAGGTTAGTTCTATCTTCTATTCTCCAGTGAGCCTTTTAATCTCATCCCTCAATCTGGCAGCAGCTTCATAGTCTTCTCCTGCTAGTGCCTCGTCAAGCTTCTTCTTCAACTTCTCAATGCGATCTACATTGGCTGATGAGGTGGGTGGCGGTATTTCTTCTTCTATAGGATCGGAACTCTCTATTTTTGCTAAATCAAATTCTCCCTCATCATCTCCATAGGCTGATTCTTCCTCAGCTTCTGATTCATCTATGATGATACCCGCTTCATCCAGAACTGATTCGTAGCAATAAATAGGAACTTTGAACCTTACCCCTATAGCTACAGCATCTGAGGGCCTGCTATCTATCTCGTGAATATTACCTCCCCACTCCATCACTAGACGTGCATAGAAGATGCCTTCCTGCAAATCATTAATAATGATCTCTACCAAGCTAATATCAAAGTGCTTGGAAATATTAAAAATGAGATCGTGGGTCATCGGACGGTTAGTCTTGATGTTCTCCAATTCCAGGGCAATCGCCTGCGCCTCAGGGCTTCCTATGATTATGGGAAGCCTTCTATTTCCGTTGCTCTCTCCTAACACAAGCGCATAATGCCCATTATGTGAATGACTGGAAGAAAGGCCTATTATGTCTAACCGTATTTTTTTCACCTAGTAGGTTTTATATCCTGCAACTCCGAATCTGTGAGAGGGTATTTAGTTGGGAAGTAGCTTGTCGGTTCGAGCTCCTTCCCAACCCTCCGCAAAAATTCTTCCTAAATTGCGATTTTATTTTGAAAGTTCTGCCTTATTCAATAAAGATTAGCTAGCTACTTTCAACTTCTTCACTTCCTCAACAATTTGGGGAACTACATCAAATAAGTCTCCTACGATACCGAAATCCGCAATCTTGAAGAAAGGTGCTTCAGGGTCTTTATTGATCACCACTATATGCTTAGAGGAACTTACACCCGCTAAATGCTGGATGGCGCCGGAAATCCCAATGGCGATATATAAATTCGGGGCTATTTGTATTCCCGTCTGACCTACGTGCTCATGGTGTGGTCTCCATCCCATATCTGCGGTAGGCTTGGAACAAGCTGTGGCAGCTCCCAGGAGCCCAGCTAATTCTTCAATCATTCCCCAGTTTTCTGGCCCTTTCATCCCCCTACCCGCAGATACTACCGACTCAGCTTCTGTGAGAGAAATTCCTTCTGAAGCTTTTATTAGCTCTCTAGCTACTGCACCAAAATCGCCCTCTGCAGGACTATAGCTAAATGCTTCTACACTAGCTGAAGTTGGATTGCTTTCTACTTTGTATCCGTTAGTCTTTACGGTGATAACTACTTTTTCTGTGGTAGCCTTCATGTCTTGTATCCCCTTTCCGGAATAAGACATGCGGGAAACAGCAAACTGGTCAGCAGGATCTGCCAGCGTAATAGCTCCTGAAATAGGGGAAGCGTTTAGTTTCACAGCTATCCTTGGGGCTATAGCACGTCCATTGTAGGTCTGGGCCATTACCACAGCTTTAGCGTCTGTAGCTTTAGCTACTGCACTTACTGCAGCTGCATAGGCTTTATTGACAAATGAGTCTAGTTTATCGTCGCTAACTACGTGTACTTTGGAAATACCGTATTCGCCTAACTTTTCCAGCTCAGCATTGTCTACTTTTCCTACAGAAACAGCTTCTGTAGCAACACCCATTTTTTGGGCTAAATCATATGCATATGTGGCAGCTTCCAGTACTGCCTTTTTGAATACTCCTTCTGAATTTTCTGCAAATAGTAATACAGACATATGTATTATTGGTTTCTAAGGTGTGAGAAAAATTAAATAAGGCCTTTGTCATTTAAGGCGGCTACCAATGCAGCGGACTGCTCCGGCTCAAAGTACTGACAATCTCCTTTAGCAGCGGGATAGTCAAACTTAACTGTGTTGGCCTTAGGGGTATCCTCTGAGGCATTCACTACTGAGAGAGGCTTTTTACGTGCTGCCATGATTCCCCTCATGTTTGGAATTCTCCATTCAGCTATCCCTTTCTGACAACTGATAACTGCAGGTAGGGTTACATCCAGAATTTCAGTCCCTCCATCTACCTCTCTATGAACTTCAGCTGTCTTATCACCTGTCATATCCATCTTAGTAGCAAAGGATACAAATGACATATTCATATACTCTGCCAGCATTCCTGGAACTATGCTACCATTAAAGTCAATAGACTCTTTTCCTGTAAAAATGATATCATACTCTCTGCTTTCTGCAAATTTATAGATTTGCTGTGCTACAAAAGCAGAATCTGAGGGTTCTACGTTTATCCTTACTGCATCATCAGCTCCTATGGCCAGCGCCTTACGTAAGGTAGGTTCTACTTCAGGTCCTCCGACACAGATAGCGGTTATCTGTACTTGCTTACCTTCTTCTCTAAATCCAATCGCACGAGATAGGCCATATTCGCAATAAGGGTCTATGATAAAGGTAACCCCTGCTTTATTTAACCCACTGTGATCTTCAGTAAATTGGATTTTAGTAGTAGTATCTGGTACGTGACTAATACAAACCAGTATTTTCATATGTTAATTTGGCTTAAATTTTCCCCGAAATTACAAACTTAAATCAACTAAATAAAATGAATCCCGCTCGTCTCCAACAACTCTTTCAATTCCTGGAAAAGGCCCCGGATGACAGTTTTACGCTTTATTCCATCGCATACGAGTATCTTCAGCTGGGTGAACTGAATAAGGCAGTCGAATATTTTCAAAAACTTAGAGAAATCGACCCTGATTACATAGGATTATATTACCACCTGGGAAAAACCTTACTCCTTCTAGATCAGGCTGATAAAGCCAAAGAAATTTACCACAGTGGGATCCAACTGGCACAAAAACAAGGAGATAAACACGCTGAGGGAGAGCTCCAAAGGGCTTTACAGCAGCAATTAGATGAGGAGATGTGGGATGATTAACAGGACTGATATAGATCATTCTCTATATTTATCCTTTTACTAAGCAAACTTTCAGAAGAATAGCTTGTTGAAACAATTAGCTAACAAAGTAATCCGCTGAATAAGCATATATATTTTCGTATCTTTGCAGAAATTAAAGGTTGAGAGATCATGGTTAAAAGACAAGTGGTACTGCATGTAGAGGGGGTTCCTAATCCAAATGCCATTAAAATTGTTCTGGAGAATGGAATTTTGGCTGATACACCCTATGAGTTTTCTTCCTTTGGGGAAGCTAAGGATGCTCCCCTGGCCAGAAAATTGATGATGCTCCGTTATGTGGAACGCGTCATGATCAACTTCAACTATGTTACCATTGTAAAATCCCGCCTCAATAGTCCTGCCTGGGACGATATCCTATTTGAACTTAAAATGCTCATCCAGCAGCATCTGGAACAAGATGAGCCTATCATGTACGTGGGTACCACGGCCCTACACCATAGACGTACCCAGGAAGAAGTGCTGGAAGTGGTAGAAAATATTTTAGACAAGCATATTCGCCCTGCTGCTCAGGTAGATGGAGGAGACATACTTGTGGATAGTTATGATAAAGGTGTCCTCAACCTGACCATGCATGGGGCCTGCCATTTATGCCCCTATGCTGTACAGACCTTAAAACAGGGAGTAGAGCCTGTATTAATGCAAATGGTTCCTGAAATTAAGCGGGTTACAGCCAGAGCTAATAATGTGTCTTAGGTTTTGTTTAGAAATTTTTTCTTTTCATCAGTGCTACGTTGCCTTCAGCGGCCTTCCATTTCAGCCCTGTGGAGTTACTTTTCTTATGCGAGAAAAGTAACCAAAAGCGCTCTGTCCCTCCAATGCATCCCACATTCCCCCCACAACCCGTGGAGGAACGGCCAAACCAGTTTGAGAGCACTTTCGTATCAAAGATTATAGACTTGCAAAAACTCCCTTAACATGTCAAAAATAAGAGAACATACTAAGGAAGTGATATTTAACCACCTTGGATCCATCCCTTATCAGGAAGCCTGTGATTACCAGGAAGAGTTACTCAAAGCCAATGTACAGCTTAAATTAAATGCAGGCAGGGAGGCAGATCCTCATGATATTCCTACTGAACACCACCTCTTGTTCTGCGAGCATCCTCATGTGTATTCTCTCGGAAAAAGTGGAAAGCGAGAACATCTCCTGATAGATCAACCTACCCTGGAGAAATACGGAATTTCCTTCGTTCATACGAATCGTGGGGGAGACATCACTTACCACGGTCCAGGCCAAATAGTAGGTTACCCCATCTTTGACCTGGAGAAATTCAGGACGGATATAGGCTGGTACCTGAGAAGCCTGGAAGAGGTAATTATCAACGTACTGAGAGAATACAATTTAGTGGGTGGGAGAATTGAGAGAGCTACGGGTGTGTGGCTGGACATAGAGACACCTAATCCCAGAAAAATATGTGCCATGGGCGTGAGGTGTAGCCGCTGGATTACCATGCATGGCTTCGCACTGAATGTAAACACAGACCTTTCTTTCTTCAATCACATAGTCCCCTGCGGTATATCTGATAAGGGTGTTACTTCCTTGCAAGCAGAACTTGGCAGAGAAGTGGATATAAAAGAGGTAGAGGAACTATTACGTAAATACTTTTCGGAAATATTTGGATTCAGCTTTCTCTAAATTAAAGTAGGGAGTCAGTTATCTCTAACTCCCTTTAAGGATCAGCCTTTCTGTAGCTGTGTTCTTTTGACCGCTTTCTCAATCTGCCAGTAAGCTGCCACCACACTCACATACTCTACCCCTATCAGCCAAAAGCCTGGATCAGTAAAGAAGCTCACATGATTTCCACCGTAAGGCATAATAAAAATAGGAACCGTGATAGCCGCATCCAGAAATATAGTAATCACAAACATAGCCGCTCCAAGGAGGAAACCATTGGTTTTATGCCCCTTCCGATAATAGATATGTGCACCCAGGCTGGCAGCTGGTATTAATGCCAGAGATAGTACCCAGTTTGCCTGCTCGTCAGGATTCTCCATGACAGGGACAAAATAAGAAGCTACGAAAGCCATAACTCCTAAAGACCACACTATTAGAGTAGAAATGGCTGTGCTTTTCCAGTGAATAGTATTCATGCTTGTTGAATTTATAGGATGAGAAAATCAGACTCTTCCAGACACTCCTCAACTCCTACCCAACCTGTAATAGGCAGGATAGACAAGAGTGAGGGGCATGGAAAAATACTTAGATGGACTGTGGAATTGACTGGTTCCAAACACCTGTCCTTCCCGTTTTGTAAGCAAACTCCTTGAAGCTGATGGCCTTTCTTCCCAGTACTTTCTCTATGTCATTTGATACATACTGGTTCTCCGCCTTGGTCAACACATGTTGAAAGAGGTAGCTTATAAGCCAAACGACATCATCGGGTACACCTGCTGCTTTCATACCAGCAGTGTATTCTTCTAGCGTAATAGACTGGAAGGCAATTTCTCTCCCACTACTTTCCCCGATAATTTTAATAGCCTCTTCAAAATTCAAGGTTTCAGGACCGGTAATTTCATAGGTTTTTCCATTGTGTGCATCATCTTGTAATGCTTCCACTACCACATCTGCTATGTCCGTAGTATCTACAAATGGGATCTGTGCGTCTGACATAGGTAAGGCTACATGACCTGATAAAATAGGGTCCAGGAAAAAGTACTCACTGAAGTTCTGGCTGAACCAGGAAGCTCGAACTAGGGTATAGTTCATGCCTGAAATCGCTACCACCTGCTCACAGCGCTCAGCTTCCGTTTCTCCTTTTCCTGATAAAAGCACTACTTTTTCTACTCCCGCTTTTTTGGCCTCTTCCATTAGTCCCAGGATAGCTTCATAGGCACCTGGTACTGCCAGGTCTGGGTAGTAAACCACATACATTCTATCTATGCCTTCCAGGACTGCCGACCAGGTAGAAGGATCTCCCCACTGGAATGAGGGTGTGGCGCCTCTACTGCCTATTCTCACTGACTGTCCTGCTTTTTGAAGTCCTTCTACGACTTTTCTACCGGTTTTTCCAGTTCCACCGATGACGAGATAATTGGTTTGGTTGTTCATTGAATTGGTATTATTGGATTAACAAATTGATTACAGAGATTTGACTTGAGCAAAGATTCCCAGAACGGACAGCATGAAAGAGATCACGGAGAAGACTGTTCTGATGGTGTGAAGTTTATTCCACTTTCCTTCATACATTTTCCGGAATTCAGACAGCTTGGTCTCATTCTGTGTAGCCAGGTCCAAGGCTTCCAGGGAATCATTCAGGGGGACATTTCCAAAGACTGTTACGCCAAAGGTTCCCACCAAATAAATAGCTGTAGCAGCCAGGATCAGCCAGAAGGTCAGACCAGCATTTACGTACTGAATGCTGCTTATGGCCAGGGCAATAGGGCTCCCGAAAAAGATCAGGAAGAATGCCGGGTTCAGAATTTCACGGTGGGACATTCCAAGACAGATCAACCAAGGCTTGACACCACCATGTCTAGAAAAAATCTGAAACTTTGTCTCCGGGGTAGTTTTTGGCCAGAAACACGCC
>JBCDBC010000161.1:0-8317 GCA_039184535.1 Bacteroidota bacterium
GCTTCCCAGACTTTATTGAGAAATATTTTGATGAAGAAACCCGTGAATACAAGACATACCTTCTTCAGCCGCTAAGACAGGCCCATCATGATATAGATTATGGCGGACTTGGTGGAGATCTCATGCCGGACTGGGCACTGCTTACCTTAGGACTTATCGGGCTTTTTCTTTTACTAACGGCCAGCATTAATTTCGTAAATCTGAACACCATCCTCGTATTCACCAGAGCTAGAGAAATTGGTATTAGAAAAGTGCTGGGTAGTAAGAGGCAAGAGATCATTTCCTACCTTCTGAGTGAAACGGCCCTCATCACCTTCGTTGCTTTTTTTGTAGCCTTACTGCTTATTAATCCAGGTATCACCTTCATAGGCGGTTTATTCTCTGAGAATATCCAATTTGATTGGATGGCTGACTATCAGTTCTATATATTCATGACAGGTATTAGCCTACTTGTGCTGGTACTTTCCGGGCTATACCCTGCATGGCTTCTTTCTCGCCTAAATCCTGTATTAGCGTTAAAGAACAAGATAGAGAACAAATATGGGCAAGGCATTAATCTGAGAAAGATGCTGGTGATTCTCCAGTTTGCTATCACTCAGTTTCTAATCATATGTACCATTATGACCTTCTTCCAAATGCGGAAGCTTAGTAAGGCTGAGTTAGGTTTTGACCAAACCACTGTAGTAGAAATTGGCATACCAGACCAGGATGTTACAAAAGTACAGAGGCTTAATTCTCTTCTACGTCAGCATCCTAATATTAAGTATGCCACCTTCTCTAACTCAGGTGCAGCTTCTAATAGCACATGGGGTAGTAATTATGCTTACAGCTCCAGTAATGATACTACTCAGATTCAGGAAGGGGATGCTAACGTAAAGTGCATAGATCATCAGTATTTGGCTACCTATGATATCAAACTCATATCTGGTAAAAATTTCCTTAAAGGAGACACTTCTGACCAGTACATCGTGAATGAAACCTTTGTGAAAAAAGTGGGAAGTGATAAAGAAAGTATCATAGGGAAACAAGTAACCCTCTGGGGAAGAAAGGGGCCCATAATAGGCGTGATTAAAGATTTTACCCCACGCTCCCTAAGACAGGAAATCCCTGCAATGATTTTATTACCAGATGTAGGGGATGCCGCCTACATGGGAAGTATAAAGCTACAAGGGGGAGAAATTAGCCAGTCTATTCAGCATATTGAGAAAAGCTGGTTGACTGTATTTCCGGAAAAGGTGTTTGAGTATGAATTTCTGGATGACGTAATCAAAGAGTACTATGAGACGGAGGTCATGATTGTGAAGCTATTCCAGATTTTTGCGGGTGTGGCTATCTTCATAGGCTGTATAGGTCTGTTTGGATTTATCTCCTTCATGGCAGAGCAGAGAACCAAAGAGATAGGAGTGAGAAAGGTATTAGGTGCCAGCATAAACAATATCTTGGGAATTTTCACCAAAGAATATACCTGGTTACTTCTTATCAGTGCTATTCCTGCTATTATACTCGCATACATTTTTATGGGATTCTACCTGGAACAGTACGCCTACCGTATAGGCAGAAACCCGGGATACTTCATTATAGGCTTAGTAGCCACATTCATGGTGGCAATAGCTACGGTAGGATATAGATCTTTTCGAGCTGCTACCATTAATCCGGTGGAAGCCTTGAAGGATGAATAATAGCAAATACTTGACATGCTGGTACGAATGGCATTCTAAAGAGAACTTCCTTTAGTGATAACCTAATTTTTTGACTTTGTCTTCCCTATTCTAAATCATAAGGATACTAAGGAAGAAAAATCTCCTTAGGAAATTCAATTATCTTACATTAAAACTATTATCCTCTCTGAGGCATCTTAAGAGAGGATAACTTTGTCTGTTAATATTGAAAGACCATCACAATCATGCTAAAGCACTACTTCCAGGTATCCTTAAGAAACCTTCTTAAGAATAAAGTACACACCCTCATTAATGTACTAGGCCTTAGCCTAGGGCTTATATCCGCAGGAATCATTTTCCTGGAGTTGCGTTACGAAACCAACTTTGACAGACACCATGAAGATGCTGACAGGATTTACAGAGTGGTCACAGAAGACCGTCAGTATGGTAATATGGATTTCCAACAGGGAGTCCCCTATCCTCTCCCCATTGCTATGCGTAATGACTTCCCAGATATCCCTTTTATCACCCTGGTAGATGAAGGTTCTGGAAGCCCGGTTATTTCAGCTACACACTCAGATGGGCAGCTTAAGAGATTCATTGAAGATGATGCGGGTCTCATGGACTCAGTATTCTTTGATATATTTACCTTTGAATGGATCAGTGGTAATCCGGACAAAGCTTTCACAGCCCCTCATCAGGCTGTAATCTCCCGCAGTAGGGCAGAAAAATATTTTGGGACCATAGATGTTATTGGAAAACGTCTAAACTACAATGGCGAATTTGATGCTGAGGTCATAGGTGTTGTGGAGGATCATCCTAAGCAAACGGATATGCCTTTCTCCTTAATGCTTACCACCGACTATGATGAGGACCATCATGGATTTGATAATTGGGGAAGTGTTTCATCCGGGGTCCAGACATATGTAAAACTGGCTGAAAATACTACACCAAAACAAATAGAAGCCAGGTTTCCTGAGTTTATTACCAAATACTTTGATGAAGAGGCTACCACCTACCTGACCTATCTCCTCCAACCTTTGAGTGAAATTCATCATAATGATAACTACGGTAACTACGGAGGAAATATGATGCCTACTTTTGCTCTATTGACACTAGGGTTGATAGGTATTTTTCTACTCCTGACTGCTAGCATAAATTTTGTTAACCTAAATACCATTCTGGTATTTACACGAGCAAAGGAAATAGGCATTAGGAAAGTATTAGGGAGTAAGAGGCAGGAGATCATTTCTTACCTCTTGAGTGAAACAGCCATCATCACCATTATCGCCATGATTCTGGCTTTGTTCCTGATCAATCCAGGTATTTCTTTTATAGGCGGTCTTTTCTCCGATAACATCAAGTTTGATTGGAGAAATGACTGGGAGTTTTATGGCTTCTTGCTTGGGGTAAGTGTGCTGATACTAATTCTTTCCGGTTTGTATCCAGCATGGTTACTTTCGCGTCTGAATCCTGTCCTGGCATTAAAGAATAAGATTGAGAATAAGTATGGTAAGGGCCTAAATCTGAGAAGAATGCTAGTGATTCTTCAGTTTGCCATTACCCAGTTTCTGATTATCAGTACCATTATGACCTTCTTCCAAATGCGGAAGTTGAGTAAGGCGGAACTGGGATTTGATCAGAGTACCATAGTAGAGGTAAGTATTCCTGTGAGGGAGATCCCTAAAATTGAAAGGCTCAATACCCTTCTTCTACAGGGGCCTAACATAAAGTCTGTCGCATTCTCTAACTCAGGCGCGGCTTCTAATAGTACATGGAGCAGTAATTTCTCCTACAGTCCCAGTAATGACACTGCCCAAATCATAGAAGGTGAAACACATGTAAAATGTATAGATGATCAGTTTCTCCCTACATTTGACATCACGCTTCTTGAAGGAAACAACTTTAATAATGCTGACTCTACGCATAAGTTCCTCGTGAATGAAACCTTTGTGAAAAAGGTAGCTAAGAGCAATGATGAAGTAATAGGAAAACAGCTAAGCCTATGGGGACAAAAAGGCCCTATAGTTGGTGTAATCAAGGACTTTACACCAAGATCTCTCAGAAATGAAATTCCCCCTGTAGTTCTTCAGCCTCAAATAGGATCTGTGACCTATAGAGCCAGTATAAAGTTACAAGGCGGAGAGATCAGTGAGTCCATCGGACATATTGAAAAAAGCTGGCTCTCAGTATTCCCGGAGAAGGTTTTTGAGTATAATTTTTTGGATGAGGTCATATAAGGCTATTATGAGACAGAGGTAATTGTGGTGAAGCTCTTCCAGATCTTTGCAGGGATTGCCATCTTCATAGGATGTATAGGCTTGTTCGGCTTCATTTCCTTCATGGCTGAGCAGAGAACCAAAGAGATAGGCGTGAGAAAAGTACTGGGTGCCAGTGTGAACAATATTCTAGGCATTCTCACGAAAGAATACACATGGTTATTACTGATCAGTAGTGTACTTGCTATCCCAATAGCAGCCTATTTCATGACTATTTACCTGGAACAATATGCTCATAGGATCAACTTAAACCCAGGCTATTTTATAGTTGGGCTGGTAGCCACCTTTATGGTAGCTATGTTAACCGTAGGCTATAGATCTTTCAGAGCTGCTGTAATTAACCCAGTGGAAGCGCTGAAAGACGAATAGCAAGCAGGGGCGATGTGATTACCCTGCTCCTCATGCTTATTTGATAAAATGAGTAAAGTTAAGACTAACTGTTTCAGTCAGAACTGGAGAATCGGACTTTAATCTCCATCAGTGTCATTGAAGGTGATGAGAATGCCCAGGTTATTAGCCATATCTACCTTTACTAAAAACAGGAGGTCTATGATCATACCATATAGTTCATCCAATGATTCCCTTTGGTCCGCTACGCGGATTTTCAAAGGATCTTCAATAGTCCTAACTTTTTGAATACAAAGATCTACTTGAGTTAAGATCGCTTCTGAGAGAAGGCCATCATCTACCTTCGCCCCTTCTGCATCTAGCAAATCATCGAAACCTGGTTTGGATGGGTCTCCCTGGAATCCCGTTTTAAAGGAAATCAGGTTGGCTTCTATAAGTGATAAAGAAATACCGCTCTGGTAGGCCTCCACCTTTGAGGGATCTATCTGATCTGCTCTGGTCTTTCCTAAGGGTTTACCTAGCTTTTCAGTAAGAATTCTTTCCAGTAAGGCTACTTGAGCATTAACCAATTCATTTACAGATCCTTTAGAAAAATTCTCTGTACCATTAATGAAATCAGGCTGATTTTCTTTCCAGGTATTTTCCAGGTTTTCTGCTCGTACAAAAAGGTTCTCTGTAAGCGCTTTTATATATGCTTTTCTTCTTTCTGATAAAGGATTTGAGGTAAAATCTTCCAATTCAGTAGAAGAATAGATGAAATATTCTATGGCTGGTAAGCCTTTACTGGTAGACCCTGATCCTTCTACAAAAGCCTCATTCAGTTCCGCAGTTCCCTTAAGGTTGTTACCCAGTAAGCGAGGGTTTGCAGGCCATTTATCAATTTTGTTGTGTAAGAAGTTTTCCCTAGCCACTCCTATATTATATAACTGGCAGGCTTTCCAGGCTTGTTTAGTCTGCACCCACTGAGCTTGAAGGGCACTTAGTGTCTCTAGACTTGGGGCAGCTACAAACAAGGCTGAGGTAGAATCTAACTGTCTGCATTCCAAGGTAAAGGCCGAATGTGAGCTGAGAATACCAGCTGTAAAAATATTCTCAAGCATGGATTCCTTACTAAATGCTGTTGAGGAATTATCGGAATCCGAAGTGTTTTGGCAGCTATACAGCAGCAAAAGAGGTAACAGTATGTACGCCGATAAAGCAGAACGAATTTGTAGTTGCTGAATCATAGTGAATTTAGGAATTGAATAACTTGGTCTCTTTCCTTTGATGATAATTCTTTGAACGCATTTTTTGACTGTTCTGCTTCTCCTCCATGCCAAAGAATAGCCTCCTCCAGATTACGCGCTCTTCCATCATGGAGAAAAAAGGTATGGCCATTGACCACGTTTACTAAGCCTATTCCCCAGAGCGGGGGTGTTCTCCATTCTTTACCGGTAGCTTCATAATCAGGTCTGTTATCGGCCAGGCCTTCTCCCAAATCATGTAGCAATAAGTCTGTATATGGACGAATCGTTTGATCTGAGAGTGCATCAAATCTGGGGTGTTTTCCAGTAGTAAATTTAGAGACATGGCAGCTTCCACAGCCCACTTCCTGGAAAAGTTGTTTTCCTCTGAGCACTTCTTCTGTATCCCAATCTCTTCTGGCAGGTACTGC
Organism: Bacteroidota bacterium; assembly: GCA_039184535.1. Classification (GTDB taxonomy): domain Bacteria; phylum Bacteroidota; class Bacteroidia; order J057; family J057; genus JBCBKZ01. The sequence continues at coordinate 5,940 of JBCDBC010000161.1, forward strand.
GAGGGTAGATACGTATAAAACTACCTTTCCCAAGTCGTCATCATTTATTTCCGGATCTCCTCCATCAAAGAGGGGATCACAGGCCTTACCTTTGCAGTTTTCTTCTGGAAAATGGGAGGTTTTTATGCCTACATCTCCATGAAATGCAGCAGCAGTTTGGTGCAGGAGGGTAGACTGGTTTGCCTTCCAGCCAAATCTACCCATTACTTTTTTCTGCTTGATTCGGTCCCAAACGTAGTTGGGCCTACCTGAGACCCCATCACCATCAGCATCATGTTCATCAGCCAGGGCTAGTATGGCTGAATCAGGGATAGCTTCTAACAGTCCCAGACCTACGATCTGCGGGCCTAGCCTGGGAGAAATCTGAACATGAGGATCCATATCTCCAAAAGCCAGGTCTACAAACTTATACAAAGGTTTCCTGAGGGAATAGGGAGTCCCATCAGGATATTCACCTGGCTGTTCAGCATATAAAATTTCAAATCCTCCTTCTCTCATTACCCCCAATAGGGCTTGATCCTGGAGCTGGCCGCCATAAGTAGGCTCTGCCAAGGCTTGGCCAAGCTCATTTTTTCCGGGCACGCTTAGGCGTAAGAGGAGTCCCTCTGCTAATTTGCCATCAAGTGTAGGAGGCTTCCCTCTCCCATCTTTGAAGTGACAGGCCGCACAGGAACGCGCATTAAAGTAGGGGCCTAAGCCGTCCCTGGCTGTGGTGGAAGATGGAGCAGTAACCCAGTTCTGGTTGAAGAATGAGTTTCCCACAAAGAAATATAATTCATCATCCCCTTCTACTCCCGGAGCTTGAAACCCAAAGGCATTTCTGGATTCATCAAAAACTGTAGCCTCACCTCCTGAAAGCTCCTCATGAAGCTCAGGGAGTAGGACTGAATTTTGGAACCCTTCACATCCCCACAATACTAATAGCCCTAACATATAGGGAAAAGTATATTTCATAATTAATATACTGACAGCTCTACCTCTATGTTCATAATTTTTGAAAACAAGAGATCCTTATCTCTTCAAATGGCAGTTAGTCATTGTTATGACTGCCAGAGGTTCTGCGTTGATGCTAAAAATACCATCCTTACCCGTAAAGATTAGACCATGTCAGCTCCCTATCATCACCTAAAAGGTGAACATAGGGAGCTGGTTTGCTTTTCAAAAGAGCTCTTAATTAGGAAGAGCCGTATTTATGGTTAGGTTAAGCTTATTTCCCACCTCAGCTATTCTGTCTCCAAATGCCCTAAGTTCATATACCGAAGCCAGTACATTAGGACGAGTGGATGGGTCAGAAATAGCATTATCAAAGGGTATACCGGTAGCCCTTACGGCTTCCATAGCTTTATCCATCTGATCAATGACGGACTGACTAAATTCAGGATCTTCTTCCATCATAAGATCAGAAAGGGAAGGACCACTGATGATGGTACCTCCATCAATACGCTCATATCTCCCTGTGTATACGTTTTGGATACCCATAGCATTCAGGCGGGTATCACGGTGGGTATTATCAGCAAAGCAGGAATGCTCATCTTCTTGGTCCTGGTTATCATAAGCCGTGAAAATTCTTTCTCCCGCTAGTTCAGATTTAGATAATACTCCTATACCTGTCAGCATATTTTGGAGCGCCTGGTCAGTAGGAAGCTCCAGGAAGGTAGCCCTATAATTATTGGGGTCATTTGGGTCCCACTCTGCAACCAAATTTTGAAGATTCTCTACCAATAATTCTGCGCAAAGCTGCAGGTAAAGCCTCCTACGATCAGGATTTAGGGCTGTTCCCCCATCAACAAAATCTGTGTTTGGTCGCTGGCCACTTTTAAGTTCTGAAGGGCTGGTATTGTCTTGTCCCCACAATAGGAACTCGATGGCATGATATCCTACTGCTACATTTTCTTCTCCACCTGCTTCATTCAATTCTTCAAGCATAGACTTGGTCAAATTGGGATAGGTAGAAAGGTCATTGATGATACCTGCTGAAGCATTTTCTGCTACATAGTCCACATAAGATTCATCCATGGGCCATGCATTTAGTAGACCTTCAGGTCCATCTGCATCATCTATAGGTCCATTAGAAAACCTAAATGCTTCTGTTTGTCCGTAAGGTTCTCTGGCTGTTAGCCATGCTTCTTTAGCCGCATTAAAAAGGGCTACACTTTCTGGATTCTCTACAAAGGCATCTATTGCATCTTTCATGTTTTCAGCCTCTATAAGAGCATCCTGATAGTTGGCAAAAACGATCTTTGCATAATTCTCCATAATCCCTTTCTTCAACTCAGCATTTTCATCTCCCGAGCCAGAGGAGGAAAGACTGCTATTGTTGCAAGAAATGAAAAGGGATATACTAAGAGCTTTACTACTGACATTTCTTCCGTCCGCCC
>JBCDBC010000162.1:0-8312 GCA_039184535.1 Bacteroidota bacterium
AAACAGGAGGGAGTTCAGATCCTTTCCTTATAGCAAAATAACGTCCTTTTCTGTAGAAACTGCCGGGACGCTGGATAGTGATTCCGTTCTAAAGATCTGGATGAATGGTGTGGGCCAGTTTGAGATCAAGTTCGCTCGTAAGCTGGACATCAAAAAAGTGGGCCATTTTGTAGGACAGCAAATCCTTTGGTAGCCAAGCAATTCAAGCTATGACAATCCCTTCTTACTCAAATAAAAATCCACAGACACTACGATGACTAATGGCCTCATCCTGTACCTGTGGTTTCTTTTATACTGAGAATTCTCTTTCTCCTACATCTTTTCCAGAATCATGGCTGAAGCTCCTCCTCCCCCATTACAAATAGCCGCCAATCCATACTTAGCTTCATTCTGCTGAAGGACACCGTTTAGCGTAGTTACGATTCTGGCTCCTGAAGCACCCAGGGGATGTCCTAGAGAAACGGCTCCTCCATGAATGTTCACCTTATCAGGATCTACTTCCATCACTTTATTAAATGCCATGGTAACCACGGAAAAGGCTTCATTTACCTCAAAGTAATCAATATCACTCAGGCTTAGGCCTGCTCTATCCAGGGCTTTTGGGGCAGCCTTGGTAGGCGCAGTGGTAAACCACTCTGGCTCGTGTGCGGCATCTGCAAAGGATACAATTCTGGCAACAGGCGTCAGGTTATATTTCTTTACTGCTTCCTCACTAGCCAGAATAAGAGAACTAGCGCCATCATTGATGGTGGAGGCATTTGCGGCTGTTACGGTTCCGTCCTTGGTGAAAGCTGGTCTAAGAGCTGGAATCTTCTCAAACTTTACACGCTTAAACTCCTCATCCTCATTGACCAGAATAGGATCTCCCTTCCGCTGAGGTACCTCTATAGGGATAATCTCTCCTGTAAACTTACCAGACTCAGTAGCGGAAGCGGAACGCTTATAGGAAGTAATGGCAAAGGCATCCTGCTCTTCACGGGAAATACCATACTTAGCGGCAGTATTATCTGCACAAACCCCCATAGCATACTCATTGTACACATCTACCAGGCCGTCTTTGGCTAAGCCATCCACTATTTCCCCATTTCCATATCCGTAGCCGTACCTAGCCTTAGGGAGGTAGAAAGGGATATTGGTCATGCTTTCCATTCCTCCGGTTACTACTATATCTGACATACCCAGCATGATGCTCTGGGCCCCTATCATGACAGATTTTACTCCGGAAGAACATACCTTATTAATGGTAGTACAAGGGACATCACTAGGGATACCAGCAAAAATAGCCGCCTGACGTGCAGGTGCCTGCCCCAGGTTAGCAGAAACTACATTCCCCATAAACACCTCATCTACCTGATCAGCAGCTACGCCTGCTTTTTCTAATGCTCCTTTTATGGCATGTGCACCTAATTGTGTAGCAGAAAATCCTTTTAATACGCCACCAAAACTCCCAATAGGAGTTCTCACAGCTGAAACAATATATACTGGCTTTGTACTCATGTATAGAATATTTGTATGCTAATTATCATTTACTCAAAACTACTGACTCTTTCCCAATTTTTATAGTCATTCATTGGACAAAAAACCAATGAAGCTATATAAAGTTGATATGGACTTTAAGGGAGAAGGATCACTTCTAACCATGGCTAGCTCTTACTTTTCTCATAAGTAGAACCCTGACCTAAGGAACCCCCACAGTAAGCTGAAGGTTGACTTCAGCAAGCCTCAAAACAAGAAACCCCACCTGCTGGACAGGTGGGGCTATATAATAACTAGTCATGAAGTATTTACAGTTTTGCGGCTCCCTCCTTGATTACCTCCACTACAGAAGGATCCAGGAGGGTAGAAACATCTCCCAGGTTACCAGCGGTTCCATCAGCTATTTTTCTGAGGATACGCCGCATGATCTTACCTGAACGTGTTTTAGGAAGTCCCGGTACCACCTGAATTTTATCAGGCTTAGCGATAGGGCCTATCTCCTTTGTAACTACCTTGAGAATTTCCTTTCTCAGCTCGTCCTCATCATCCACTGCAGTTTGGGTAATTACATAAGCATAAATCCCCTGCCCTTTTATGTCATGTGGGTAACCTACTACAGCAGATTCCACCACATTAGTGTGCTGATTAATGGCATTCTCTACCTCAGCCGTACCCATTCTATGGCCGGAAACATTGATCACATCATCCACCCTACCTATGATGCGGTAGTTTCCATTGGCATTTCTCCTCGCACCATCTCCCGTAAAATAGAGATTGTCAAACATGGAGAAATACGTCTGCTTGGCACGCTCATGGTCACCGTAAGTGGTTCTGATCATAGATGGCCAGGGGAACTTCACACAAAGGAGTCCTTCCACATCATTGCCTTCAATCTCGTTTCCATCTGCATCTACTAGTATGGCCTGTATACCGGGAAGTGGTAGCGTCGCACAACATGGCTCTAGTGGCGTAATGCCTGCTATGGGAGAAATCATCATCCCTCCTGTCTCTGTCTGCCACCAAGTATCTACAATAGGAATTCCTTTATCACCAATGTGATCATCATACCAGTGCCAAGCCTCTGCATTGATAGGTTCTCCTACTGTTCCAAGAACTTTCAGCTTACCCAGGTCATATGGCTTCACAAAGTCCAATCCCTTAGCCTGTAGGGCGCGGATAGCTGTAGGTGCGGTATAAAAATGGGTTACGCCCAGTTTCTCACAAATCTGCCAGAATCTACCGGCATCTGGATAAGTAGGAATTCCCTCAAACATAACCGTAGTAGCACCTGCTAATAAAGGACCATAGACTATGTAGGAGTGCCCAGTGATCCAGCCTATATCTGCTGTACACCAGTAAATATCTCCTTCTCCATACTGGAACACATTTCGGAAAGTGTATTCTGTATACACCATATATCCTCCACAAGTGTGTACTACCCCTTTAGGCTTACCCGTAGAACCGGAGGTATAGAGAATGAACAGCATATCTTCACTATCCATTTCTTCTGCCTCACAGACAGCATCCACCTGAGGTAATTCTTCATGAATCCAGACATCCCTGCCTTCAACCCAGTTAACCTCTTGACCCGTACGCTGTAAGACCAGCACCTTCTCTATAGAAGTAGTAGATTCCAATCCTTTGTCTACCACATCTTTTACCGGAATTTGTTTGGCACCTCTAAAGTTTCCGTCAGAGCAAATCACCATCTTACAGGAAGCATCATTAATGCGATCTGCCAGTGCTGTGGCAGAAAATCCTGCAAATACTACGGAATGGATAGCGCCTATACGTGCACAAGCCAGTACGGCAATAGCCAGTTCAGGTACCATAGGCATGTAGAAACACACACGGTCTCCTTTCACTATGCCGTTTTTCTTAAGCACATTGGCCATTTTACAAACGGCAGTATGTAGCTCCTTATAGGTAAAGGTGACAGTATCACCTCCTGACTCATTAGGTTCCCAAATAATAGCAGCTTGGTCTCCTCTGGTTTCCAGGTGTCTGTCCAGACAATTTTCAGTGATATTAAGCTTACCGCCTAAAAACCATTTTACATCTAGATCCCTAAAATCCCACTCAAGGGTTTTGTCCCATTTCTTTCTCCATTGGAAAGTACTAGCCACCTCATCCCAAAAAGCTTCAGGTTGTTCTATACTTCTCTTGTAGGTGTCTTTATAATCTTGTAGTGAGGTAATCCGTCTGGTCATGATATTATGCGAGTTAATAGTAGGAATCAAGTCTAAATCTAGTCAACAATGAGCAAATAGTCAAATATCTAGATATCTATATTTATTCCCTTTCTTCAAGTATTCAAAAGTTCTGTCATTTCTTTCCAGTGTGAAACAAACTCACTGAAAGTGAGTTGATAAAATACATTTACTAGATACGGCTATTACTCTCCTGTTTTGGTCTCAATAAAGAGACCTTACATCTGTGTATTTACTCTTTTACGGAAAGAAAATGCTCCAAAAGTTTATCTCTTGGTTCAAAAACCTCAGCGCTCATCCTGATCAGCAAAATGAACTGGAACCACACATTAGGCGGTTTCGACTCAATGATCATGACTTGGATGAGGTAATCTTTCCCTATCAGCTCCTCAATCTCATTCTGGTTTCCTTTTTAGGAATTGCTCTTTTAAACACCCTGGTTTATGATAATATAGAAGCTACCAGAGCTATTCTTTGGTTCTGCTGCATACTCATCTTTTTTCACTTCCCGGGAGTACTGTGCTATCAAACCTACTTTAAGAGAGAACAAAACACCCAGGTGGAAATTGATCAGGAATCCTCTACCATCAAGTATAAAAACAAAGGGACTAATCTGTTATTCCACACAGAACAGATAGAAAACTGCCGATTGATAAAAAGTGGATTATTCCCCTCCGGCATAGACTATCTAAGCTTAACCTTAAAAGGGGGAAACCAAATAGCTATTTCAAACCTTATTATGCAGCCAGAAGAAATACTAACTGATGCGCCCTTTCCGGTAGAAGTAGAGATCAGATGGCTTAATCCATTCCCAGATACTCCCTAAGTCAAATCTACCAAAATACGACCCTGAGTTTCTCCTGCTAGAATTTGGTCTATGTAAGGGTTTATTTCTGCTAGCTTGACCTTAGTTGCAATACTAGAGAGATTAGGGATTTTCCAGTCTCCTGCCAACTTATCCCATACCTGTTTTCTTAAAGACATAGGACAGGTGGCAGAATCTATTCCCATTAGGTTTACCCCCTTGATGATAAATGGGAAGACAGTCGTACTCAGCTTAGGAGAGGCTACCAATCCACAAGCAGCTACAGATCCATTCCCCTTGCAGCCTTTTAATAGGGTAGCAAGCGTATTGCCGCCTACTGTATCTAGTGCCCCTGCCCAGTTTCCCCTGATAAGGGGTTTTCCAGACTCATCATTGATAGCAGCTCTATCTACTATCTCAGATGCACCTATTTTTTTCAAATACTCATGTGAGGAGGTTTTCCCTGTACTCGCAATGACGCTATATCCTGCCTGGTGAAAAATGGAAACACCTAAGCTCCCTACTCCTCCCGTAGCTCCACTGATCATGATGGGTCCTTGGTCTGCCTGCTGTCCAGCGGATTCCATTTTAAAAAGGCCTATACCTGCTGTTAAGCCAGCAGTACCTATGATCATACTTTCCTCCATACTCATACCATCTGGCAGAGGCACTACCCACTCAGCTAGTACACGTATGTATTGACCAAATCCGCCAGAAGTGTTCATCCCCAGGTCATAGCTAGTAACTACTACCTTATCTCCCTCACTGAATAAGTCTGAAGAACTAGCTTCCACTACTCCAGCAGCATCTATGCCTGGGGTATGAGGGAATTTTCTGGTAACCCCTCTGTTGCCAGTAGCAGAAAGGGCATCTTTATAATTAAGGGCAGAATAGTGAACTCTTACCAAAACATCTCCTTCAGGCAGTGAGTCTAAGGTTCTTTCTTGAATAGACCTGGTGAAAGAACCGTCATTTTCTTCAATCCAAAGTGCGTTAAATGTAGTAGCCATTTTTTATCGTAAGTCTTTTAGGTTAGTAATCCCTCTCTGCTCAAACTGTTTCAGTATAATTAATAATAATTTCGCGGTAATCAAGGCATCTCCCCAGGCAGTATGTCTATCTGAGGCAGTTAGTCCAAACTGATTGATAAGCGTATCAAGTGATAACTTAGTAGGGCTTAGGTGTTCCAGACTGGTCGTAGGATACAGAAGTTTTTTAGCTAGCATCACCGTATCTAGGACTGGATTGTAAAAGCGGAAGCCACTCATCTCTTCAGAAATCATTTTCTCCATCATTCTCACGTCAAAGTTAGCATGGTGTGCTACCATGACATCTGCACCTATAAGGTCTACAAACTCCTTGTTGGCTTCATAACTCACACATCCTTGAGTTATTTCTTCTGAAATGATTCCATGGACGGGTATAGCCTTACTCTTATTCTTTGACTGGGTTTGTACAATGGCTTCTAGGGACTGGTCCATGTGAATCATATGTTGATGTACAACCACTGCTCCTACAGAAATCACCTTGTCCCGCTTAATGTGGAAGCCTGTAGTCTCCGTATCAAATACCACAAATCTCACATCTGAAATAGAGGTAGAAGGTACAGGTTTAGCTCCTTCCCTTTCAAAATAGGATTTTAAGTAAGCGGGCCCGTCCCCCTCCAGACACTTTTGTTTGGCCTTCTTCCTTCTTAAAGCGGAGAATATCATCATTTCTTTTCCTTAGGGTAGATCCTCAATCTTATACCCATATACCATCTATCTACTCTAGCCGAAGATATTTAAACTAAATCTTGTCTTCAAAATAGATTGCAGATCATCAATGGTCCTGAAGGCATATTTAAGTGTTTGTTTCTCAATCTTGTTGAGCGATTTGGGATTGATGTATCTACCTGAGTTCTGGTTCCTGAATCCATTCAAGGCTCGATACCTTAACATCAGCTCATATGCCATGGCTGCCTCCTCGTACAAGGTCGCATTATGTTCTTCCATCTTAGCCAGTTCTTCAAAACGTAAGAAAGTATTGGTGATCCCTCTCAGGCGTTTCTCCAGAAACAAAACCCTAGCGGCATCCGCTAAAGGCATCATTCCCCTCAGCTTAATATCAAACTCATCCTTATGCTTCCCGCCTCTTTCAACCATAAAGCTCTTAAAAAAGCTCAGTGGGGGTGGATTACCCAGGGCATTCTGCGCAAAGAAGTTGATGAAGCTGGTTTGCCTATCCATCTCTGCATACAGATGATCTGTCAACTCATCCATGAGAGAAGTCTCACCATAGGTAGGCCTAATGTCAAAAAATATGGTCCCATGCATCAAGGACTTTGGCTTGGGAAATCTTATCCATTCTGAAAAGAGGTCTTTCCACTGAGAAAGGCTTCCATTCCATTTGGGGTTACTGGCCATGATTTCACCTGGGCAGTGCGCAAATCCACAAGCTTCCAATATATCAGTAGTCCTAGTCCCTAAGTCCAGAAAGTAGGCCTTGGCCTGCTCCAATTTCTCCTCAGCTGCATCTGCAAACAGCAGGGCATTATCCTGGTCTGTTCGTAATAGCTGTTCTCCCCTCCCTTCACTCCCCATAGACAGCCAACAGAATGGAACCGGAGGTGCCCCTTTCCCTTCTTCTTTCATCTTCTCCACACTAATCTCTATGGCTCGTTGAATGAGGACATCGTTGATTTCTGTAATGATACCTGTAATAAAAGGAATGGATACTTCCTGCTCCAGATAAGCATATGTCAGTTCCTCAGCCCTATTTCTGATTTCTGCTAGCTGCTCAACCTCTTTAGTTTTCAGCATTCTCTTCACCAGAATAGCTGGATTATTCCCTTGTGCCAAGAGAATATCATGTTCAGAGATGATTCCATCTACCTCACTATTCACACTCCCATCTTCTGTAACCACTATATGCCTTACGTGCTGCTGTATCATTTGAAGAATCACACTAGCTACTGTTTCTCCCCTTTCTGAGGTAATGACAGGAGAACTCATGATCTCTCTTACTTCCGCTGTAATCTCAAATAAGCCGGTAGCTACTTTTCGGGTAAAGTCTGACTTGGTGAGAATGCCTATAGGGTAATTTTCCTCATCTACCACCACAAGAGAGCCTATTTTTTGTTGGGCCATAATGGTAGCAGCTTCCTTGATGCTTTGAGTGGGACTACAGGTAATTACCCTGGAGGTAACAGGAATATGGACTACATCCTGCTCTCTGAATAGAAAAGGATATTCCTTATCTGCATTCAGCTCCTTTCGGGCTTCCCAAACCTTGGTCTTTTCTTTTCTGATCACAGGTTGACCAGAGGCAAATCCTGAAGCAAAATACAGGGATACCTTAGGATAATTCTCCAGTATATGCTCGAAAGTATCCTTGGTAAATAGGTAAACCAATGCTTCTTTTGAGACTCTGGCAGAAACCAGAAAGGGATTTCCTGATATAAACGACCTAATCCCAAAGCTGTCTCCCACATCACATACATCTATAAGCTTCTGAGAACCTTCTGCTTTTTTATAGAAATCTACCTGCCCTTTATGGAGAAAGTATAAAATCTCAGTGGCCGACTGATCTTCCTGAAAGATATCTTCATCCTTCCCGTAATAGGTGATCTTCACCTTTGAAGCCAGAACCTCCAGTTCCTCTCTGGGGATAAAAGAGAAGGGAGGATATTGTGAAAGAAAATCTGCTGTACGACTACTTAAACTTTTGGAAACCATATAATCTGGTCATTTCGGAATTACAGAGCGTTGCTCATCAAGAAAATACCTAGCTAATACAAGCCAACTAAAAAGTAAATGATAATAGTTAAATATGTAAATTGA